>NZ_QUDI01000023.1:0-92185 GCF_003477465.1 Parabacteroides sp. AF48-14 | reverse complement strand
AATCTTCGCGAGGTGCCGAGTGCACTACACATTAGCACGGTCGTAATGGCAAAGAGGACGGTCGTAATTGTTGAAAACGCTCAAAAAAGAGGAAAAAGTCCCTTTTTGAGGCCCAAAAAGTGGATTAACATTTGTTTTGTTTTGGATGTCTTTTAGACTTGAAAAATGCGTTTTATACAATAAGCCCCCCTGCGGCAGGCTCTCTTTTGTCAAATAATAAATTTATTTATCCCCAATGATTAGCGGGTGAGCCCTTCTTTCCGTAACGCATCTTCCAGCATCTGTTTGTCCAATGTTTTTTTTCCGGTTGCCATCAGGTACAAGGCACAGCGGCGTACCACGTTTGTGATGGAACCTCCTGAAAGTTCCGTTTCCGCAGCGACCGACAACAGCTCTTCCCGTTGTCTGCCAAGCCATTCTTTTGGCAACATCTTTTGCCACAGCTCCGCACGCAGATCCTCATCGGGCATCGGGAAGTAGATGACGGACTGGAAACGACGGGAGAAGGCCTCATCGATGTTCGAACGGAGGTTGGTGGCGAGGATGACTGTACCGGGGAAATCCTCAATACGCTGGAGCAGGTAGGCCACTTCCTGGTTGGCATGGCGGTCATTGGACGTGTTGGTCGAGGTTCGTTTGCCGAAAAGGGCATCCGCCTCGTCGAAGAACAGGACCCAGTTACGGTTCTCCGCCAGGTCGAACACGCGGGCAAGATTCTTTTCCGTCTCGCCGATATACTTCGATACAATCATGGATAAATCGACCCGGTAGACATCCATATTATTCTTCTTACCAAGCAAAGTGGCCGCAAGGGTTTTTCCTGTTCCCGGAGGACCATAGAACAAGGCACGGTAGCCTGGCTTCAATATACGTTTCAACCCCCAACCTTCCATGATGAAGTCCTGGTGTTCGATCCATGTATTGATTTCTTCGAGCGCCTCCGATGTGTTATAATCCAGAACCATATCTTCCCATTCCAGCGGAGTGGTGATGAGTTTGGCGGGAAAACCGATGTTATAGTCCGGCTTGTAATCCCTGTCAAGCAGTACATGGCTCAAGAACTCCTCTGAGGGGCGGAGTTGCCCGCTCAGAAACGGCTCGCCTTCACCTGCCCCTTCCAGCCGTAGGATGTTCCGGGTATGGAACCAGTGGTCCCTTTGGAACATCCGGATAACGGCTTTTTTCTTCTCCATATCCTCACCGGCAAGGATAAAGGATGCCGTTTCTCCGGTGGGCAGGAAACCGCCGTGAGACAGTCCTTTCCAGCCTCCGAACTCGGTGTACTGCCGGTCGAAGTCCTTATTCTGCACGAAGAGGATGTCGAGCGACTGCGGACAGGTATGCGGCATCAGAGCCAGCATGATAACCACCCGTTCGCCAAATGTGATGTCCTGCCGCTCTGTGGCGTTCTCCAGCCAGCCGCCGGCAGGAGGTGTCACTTCCTCTATCGAGGAATATTCGCACCCTTGCCGGAAATAAAGCTGGATGGCCACGGTCAGGACCTTTCCGAACCAGTCGATATGCGTTGTCATCATAGGCTATGTCATTTCTGCGTTAGTAACTGTTGGCTTTCGCACCCATCACGTCGGCCTCGTGCTCCAGTGCCGGATTGTCGTTCACGGGAAGTCCGCCCACTTCAGTGGTCGGTTCCACACGTCCTGCCATCTGTTGCGCCACGTGCCACGCCTCGTGCGGAAGGTGCTGCTCCTGACCGGGAGCGACGTGGATATCCGTTCCCTGCGTATAGGCAAGCGCCTGCACGGTGGCGGGGTTGTCAGAGTTGTAATGCACCCGCACATCGTCCATCGCAAAGCCGGACAGGTCCTCGATGCCGGTTTTCAGGTTGTCAGGCATACCTGTCTCGTTCTTTTTCTGTATGGGTTGTTCAAATTTACCTTGCAAGGCTTCCTCGTCGTCCTCTCCCAGTCGTTGCAAAGCTTCGTTTTGCGGGCGGTTATCCACGAATTGCAGCGTACCGTTCCCTTCCAGTTTCTGCAGGAAGGTACGTGCCGTCTTTTCCTGATATACTTTTTCAGTTTCCATACGATATTAATTTATAGGGTTTTAAATAAATTCCTGTTTCTCATTCCATATGACCTGGATATACTTCTTCAGCCACGGTAATCGAATCTGCCTGAAGCTCCATGGCACGGATTCAAGCAGGATGTCGTGTGTCTTTTTCTCCACTGTGAGCAGCCACCGTTCCTCCTGTTGTTCCAGTGTGCCGCTGCGGGCGATGAAGCTCTGCCGGAATCCCTTGACCGATGTGCCTTTCAACTGCAGCCAGTTGGCTTTCACCCCCTTCATCATCGAATCAGCGGTCTGTTTCTCCTCTTCGGTAAGCGGCAGTTGTTTAGGTAGCGGAACGTGCCGGGAGAGTCCGGTCAGTACCCGGTTGAAGGACAGTTCCGTCTCCCTGTATACCCGTTCCTCCCCATAGGTGATATACTGCAGTAGGAATACGGCGCGTACCTTGGATGCCGTATCCTTCAGTTTTCTCCTTTCTTCGTCCAAGTAACCGAGCATGCCGGACAGACGGACAAACCAGGGGGTGATCAGGCAGAGTCCGGCATTGCCTACCGGAAAGAATTCCGGTACGTCATCCATGTCCGGCATCGTTTCTTCCCGGAGATGCAGTTCTTCCTTGATATGCTGGATTTCCTCTACCACTTCCGCTTCGCCTTGTACGGATGCTACGGCCTGCACGAAGGAACGGATATTTTCTTCCGGGTTGTTGTATGCCCATTCCTTTTCCTTGTTTCCGGTGGTCAGCCAGATGCCCCATACCTGCCGCTGCACCCGCTCGTCCAAATGCAGCACATCTACCACCTGCCGGAGCAGTTCACAGACGGACAGGGAAAGGCTTGCGGCAAGGTTTGTCCAGTCTCCGACATCCAGCCATTCCGTCCACCGGGCAAGCGGCAACGAGTGTTCTGCTACCGACCGGCGGATATAAGCCAGCAGTTCCTTGGACCGGAAGCGAAGGAAGTGTTGCAACAACCGTTTCCGTAATGTTTCCGGCAAATCCGTCTGCGCCAGGCTTTCCATAGGCAGTGGAATATCCCTTTCGGAGCCACCATCGTTTTCCAACCAGTCCAACAGTTTTTCAGCGATTCCTTGTTTTGCAGGTTCAACGGTTTCCTGCTGTTCCGCTTCCGGCATTATCATTCCGGCCAGCTGTTTCCAGCCGGCATCTTCACGGTAATTCGGGCCTGTTTTTCCTTTGTATACTATGAGGTACAAGAGAGACAGGAACTTTTCGATAATTTCCTTTTCCGTCAATGTCCGTTCCAAAGTGTCCGCATCCTGCATATAGCGCAGCAGGGCTTTCGACAAGGCCGAAGAAAGGGATGCGCCGTTTGTTGCAAGGAACGAAAACGCATCAGCATTGCGTTCCATTCGCTCTACCACCCGTGACAGGACCGATGCCTGGTAGAAATTGGCCTTTGCCATGCCTTGCTTCAATACCAAAACGGACAAGTATCCGGTCAACGTATCGAGCGTTTTTTCTGTCCGTGCCGTATTGCGAAGCAAGGCTATCCATTCCTGTGTATGCCCTGTGACTGCAATTTGCAACAGTTCACGTTTATATCCGGTAGGTATTGCCGTATCTTCCAACCAGTTCGCAACTCCCTCTGCTGTATTCCAAATCTGTTCAAATGCCGTTTGAACAACATTTGAAAGGTTTTCCTGCCGATGATTCCATTCATGAAAGGCAAACGACTGACCGGCTCTTACGTTGTTTTCAGCTTCTCCAAGTATCGCAAGCACCGCTTCCAGTCCGCATGCTTCCTCTTGGGTGGCTACGATCCCGCTTGTTTTCCCTACTGTTCCGGCAGGAGATTCCAGCAGGGATAGTTGCATGAATATCCGGTACAGCTCCCGGTTGAGATACCCGTCATACGCGGGCGATCCGTCCGCATTGCAGGACTGTAGTTCGTAGATGGCGTTCAGTACCTCCTTGTAATAGGCAGGTTCGAACACTTCCAACAGGAAGTCAAAGGTCAGTTCCGCCTTGGAAAGGTGGGGCGAATCACTTCGTTTGCGGATGAAAGTCAACAGGCGGTAGTGCAGGTGCCGGATGAATTCCGCCTTGCCGCCGAAAACGGCCAGACCGTTGAAAGGATAATATTGGATCAGCCATTCATACAGGTAGTGCCAGTAGGGAGGAAGGTCCACTTCTGCATGTTCCCTTGTCTCGGTACGCATCAGTTGCCGGACGGTCGGGCTGTCAAGCAGTGCCGCCATGCCTTGCAGCTCCCCGTCGCTTCCGGTCCGGTGGACGAAACGCACGGGAATGCCGGGCCGCTCCTCCAGCATCAGTGAGAGGAAGCGCTGCTTTTCCCGCAATCCGGCGGAGGGTTCGGTTAGTGCGGCGGCATATACCTGGAGGTGAATTTCCACGTTGTCCGTCTGCCACAGCAGGCGGCGCAGGGCATATTCCTGTTCCAGGCAAAGCTGCGCCGCACGGATAACGAAAGACGTATGGAGGGCGGCGGATTGTGAAAGCAGCCATTCCACCTCTTCCGCCGGATTGAAATCTCCGTCCGCCCATTCCAGATTCGGATAGCCTTGCTCCAGAAAAAACAGCAAGTTGTCCCGGCGGGAGGCATCGTTCCTTTCCCGGTTCTCCTTCGTCCCGGTCTCCCATGCGGGCAGGGCTTTCAGCAGTTCCTCCTTCAGCCTTTGGGGGAATTCCCTGTAGAAGTCCTCTTCGGGGATGCTGCCCAAGTCGAGGTCGAGCCGCTCTATCTCATGCAGCATCTTCTTTCTGTCGTATGGGGCGCAGCATTCCTCCACCACCTGCTCGAAGCAGTGGCGGCAGAAGCTGTCCCAGTCCGTATACAGCCTACGCGCGAAATCTTCACCGGGAGCGGTGAGTTCAAACGATATGTGGTCAATCCGTATCATCCGGTTGTTGTTTTTCTGTCGGGTTTAATATTCCGTCCATGGCTGTCAGCAGTCGCTTCTTATAATCGCCCATGCGTGGGTCGGTCAATGAATGCATCCACTGGTGGTAGCAGGACTCAAACAGTTTCATCCTGCGCTCGTCAAGCCAGTATATTCCGAAGGATAGGTGTGCCGGCAGAAGGGAGCGAAGCAGTTCTTTGCAGTGTTCCCGGAAATGGATCGTATGGAAACGCGCGGTCCAGTCCGGAAGCACGATTGTTAGCCGGAACGGTCTGTCCGTGTCCGCCAGCACCGGTTCCACGATGTAGATTGTCTCGCATGCCCGGTTCAGCTCGCGCAGGAAACGCCGCAGGATATTGGCCAGCGTGTTCAGCCGTTCCCGGCTGTCCGCACGGCCCAGGTTGCTCCAGCCTCCCCGTTCCCGATTGCGGTACAGCAGGAGGTATTCCTCCTTGCCGAGTTGCACCGTCCGGTAACTCTCCAGGTCGGTCCCGCCACGGAACAGGTCTCCGCTGATCCGGTTCACGTTGAAGTAGTCCAGTTCCGAGCGTATTCTTTTATACTCATTCTGCTTTTTCGCTTCGTCCGCTGCAAGCTCCTCATATTCTACTTTCTTCACCTTGTCCTCCTTCAGCATATGCTCGTCGATAAGCAGAGAATCTATCCGTTCCGTCAATGACTTCCCGCCCTTCCTGTCCACGATGCGCAGGTTGTACTTGGGCAATACGTTACTGACGGTATAATCGTCACTACTCTCAAGGCCCAGCAACCGGCAGAACCATTCCTTTATCACCGGCGGGGTACTTTCCCCTCCGGGCCGCAGGATGTTCCCGGCACGTGAACGGTTCCCGGTCAGGCAGGCGGTATGTCGCAGAAAACCCATTCTCCGCCGCAGCGTGCCTTCTTCCGTCTCGCCGTAACAGTTCTGTTCCGACAGCCAGACGGGATGGCTTTCCACGCCGTACAGCTTGTCAAGGAAGTCCAGATATTGTTTCTTCACTTTCCGGATGTGCCGGTTATTCAGATTGCCGGCATCCTCCGCATCGAGAGAGAGGATGCGGGGTAACCCTTCCACTTCCGCCAAGCCTTCCTGTATCACTCGGTCATACAGTTTCAGATAGCTTTCAAAGGCGTTTTCTCCTTGGTCTCTTTTTTCTGACAGACGGTAGCAGGCGGGGAAGTCACCGATGATGGTGTCATGGCTGAAGATATCGCGGAAGACGGATTCCGGTATTCTCCAGTTATATTCTTTCCGTTCCTCCTGTATGGCTTCCCTATGCCGCCCTGTCAGGTACAGGGTTTCCAGCCGCGTGCGGAAAGTCCGTATGTCCGGTTGCACGCCGGAAAGCTTCCCCTGGTGGATACGGACATGAAAATCTTTCGCCTTCTCCGGTATTTGCAGGCCGAAGCCTTCCGAGAAATCCGTCAGTGGCTTTCCCTCTCTCATCAGGTAGCACGTCATGAACGAGCGTACCCCTTTCACTTCACGAAGCAGCTTGTAAAGCTCATGCTCGGTCTGCTGCAATTCGGGACTCGTCTCACGCACGCAATCCGTCATTCCTTCCAGCCACTCTTCGGGAGGAAAGCTGGAACTTGCAGCCTCACTGGGAGCGGAAATCTGTGCCGCCCCTGAGAGGTAATGTAGCAGGGTTCGGTATATCCTTGCCAGCACGACGGACACGTCCTCTGCCGGATCCACTTCGAACTCGGCCTGGAATTCCAAATCTTCGGGTTTGAGTATCTCCACTTCGCCCGACAGGTATTCGCACAGGTTGCGGTGACTGTGGTACAGGGCCTTCACCCGGTCGCATACCGCTTTCGCGTCCTCCACGCCGAACGGGGAGAGCATCACCTTGACGGTGTAACCGCCGGTCGCCGGGTTGCAATCCACCCACACATTATCTATCTCGGGAATATGCGTCAGGAAGAGCCTGCGGTAGTCCTCCGTCGTAACGGGCTGGGTGGTATAGACCTCCTCCGGCGGAAAGAGGCCGGAGTGTCTCGGGGAGAACGGCACACCTTTCTTCGCCAGGTAGTCAGACAGGCCGAATCCCAGCTTGTAGTCCAATTCGGCCAGGGCATGGTTGGCGATGTCGCCCACGGTCACTCCGGGGTCATGGACGTTATAGTCCGTCCACACCTTACCCGATAACCGTTGCACCTCGTCCAGCATCCGCGCCTGAAGCTTCGGATAAAGGGCTTCCCCCTCCCGGAGCTGCTTTATATAAGGTTCTTTCTTCTCGTCCATATCGCCTGTTTACGCTTTGTGGTTCATACCTGTTTATTTCTTGAAAGTCTCCGTCACCCGGCAGTATATCTTCCCCGAGTAGGAGTTCCGCGTACTGCGTATTTGCAGGCGGACCTTGCCGCTTTCCGACAGCCAACGCAGGCGGATGTGTCCCGACCAGCCCCACCAGTGCTTCCGTGGAGACTCTACCCGCTGCTCAAGGGAGTTCAGGCAGATAGCGGCGGCGCGTGTCAGCTTGCATACGCCGAGGTTTGCGTCGCGGTACAGCGCGATGACCGAGTACACCCGGCTGCCTTCTTTCCCGTCCGTCACTTCCGCCAGGTCCGCCCACTGCTTGTCCGCCTTGATTTCCCTATAATCCGGCATAGCGGGTTCGGGAGCCTCTCCGCCCTTCTGTACGGCGGCATGCAGAACGATGGTTTTGTCCTGCGTCATTTCCAACAGGACATCTCCATTCCTGTTCTTCATTGCCAGTCCCTTGTCGGAGGTGACAGCCAGTGTCCACACGGCAGGTTGGCCTTCTGCCTCATGGAGGGTGACTCGCAGCTCTTCCCCGTTTTGGGAATAGAATGCCCAACCCTCTTTGGTGCGTATGACTTGTCCGTCCTCCACGATGTTGGGTACGGAGTCTATCAGTGCGGCAAAATCTTCCTCACGAGGTATACAGCCTTTTTTGAAAAAGCCTCTCAGTGTGCTTCTGTTTACTTTGTTTATTCCGTCAGTATTGTCCATAATCCTATCTGATGATGAAATTTTTTTCTATTCCTGCCTTTCCTATGCCGTCGCCGGAAGAAAGCAGCTCTATCTTTACTTTGGGCAGCAGCACGTTCCACGGATGGCTGACGCCAAAGGTCTTGTCCTCTTTTTTAAGTTCTATATCGTTGAAAGTCATCACGATGTCGTCCACCTTTAACTCTGCTTCAGGCATCAGGTTTTCATGGTTCGCCATGCGTGCGTACAGTGCCTTGCAGGAGTAGATCCGGCCGGTCTCCGGGATTTCTCCCTTCCGGTACCATGGGGCGATGTAGTCCTGCGCCAGCACCACCAGCTGCCTTAATGTCCTTCCATCGTCCTGTACTTTGTCCCGCAGCACCGCCTTGAAGTAAATCTCCTTTTGCTCGTATACGGGGTTGAACACTTTCAGCGGGACATAGGAAGGCTTGTAGCGGGACACTTTCCGCCGTATCTCTTCGAGCTTCCATGCCGGGGAAAGAAAATAACGGCTGTCTTCCGCGCGGCTGAATACTACGAGGCACACCTCCAAAGAGGCATCCTTACAGGGGATGGAGAGGCACTGCACCTTATCCACTTCCGGGAAATGCTCTAAAACCAGTTCCTCGTAATCCCTCATCGTCACGGCCCGGTGACGGTTGTGTAGGCGCGTCTGCTGGCGCACGGCGTATTGCGTTTCCGTCTCGGCGGTCCGCCCCCCGAAGCCGGGCAAGGTTGTGTCACGCTTTCCAGCCGCCCGTTGACTTCGGTCGTGCCTGCTATCGTTCCGGCAGGCAGCGGTGTGCCGTCACCGTTATCCGCTGTCACGCGGATGCAGTTTGTCCATACGTTCCGAATGGCGAGGCAGGCGGATATGTCACCTGTCAATGCGGCGCGGAGCCACATCCGGCCTTGCCTGTCCGTATGCCTGCCGTCGATTATCCCGGGCAGGGTGATTTCCACAAAGCCGCTTTGGGTGAATCCGTTGGTCTCTTCCGCCTCGACGGATTCGGACGGGATGGACTGCCAGCTAATACCGTTCCATAGTTCCCATCTTACCTGTATCCGCTTATCTGGTTGCGGACAGCCGAAGGGGATGTGTTCTCCCGGCAATGCCATGTCTATATACATTCGTATCGTTTTTTCACCTTCCGCACGGGCAAAAGCAAAGTAAAGGAGGTATTCTGCCGGGGCGGAAAGCAAGAAGGGGAATGCCCCGTTCCTGTCTGTGGCACATGGTATCTGTTCCGGCAATGCGGTGATACGTTCCAGTCGGATAATCGGACTGTTCCTGTCTGCCGGAGATATTTTCGCCGTGGCGGTATATGACAATTCCGCATCGGCAAGGAGTGGGACGGAAGGTTCCCACGGCATCTCCCTGCGATGTTTTTCCTTGCAGCGGCTGTTGTGTATCATCACTTCCATAAACCGCTTGCGGTAGGCCTCCGTTCCAAAGCCGATGGAAGGAGATTCCAGCGTGACACGGAAGAAGCCGTCCTTGTCGTAATCGGATGTATTGAAACTATTGATCCCATCCCCGAAAGGAATGAAGATATTTGCCCGGAGCACGTTGGTTTCCGTATCAAAGTTGAACAGTTTTTGTCCCTTTCCACACTGTTTCCATTCACCGTCTTGCCGATAGTCGGTGGCGACCGTGAACGCATCCGCATCGGCATCGTATCCCCGGTACAGCCTGTCGAACTCGGCCTTGGTCTCGGGCAGGCCTTTCCATTTTCCTTTCAGAGTGGCTTTTTGCAGGGGCTTCAATCCCATCTCCCCGTTACCGAAGAGGAACCATGCGTCACGTTCCCCCTGTATGCCGAAAGGCTGGAAAGGTTGTGTGGTGTCCGCCTCGCCCAGTTCATTGCAGAGGGTGAAGTTACGGATGCCGCTTACCTCCGTCTGTATCTCCACCACATCTACGGTTATTTCCTTTGCCCAACGGTATGGGCTATTTGTATTGTCTGTCAGGATGCGGAGAGCGGGGTATTCCGTAACCCTGTCATGCACCTCCTCCAGACAGGGGGCGGGAATGATATCTTTCCTCTCTATCATGAAATCGAGCGGATGCTGTGGCGGTCAATGGTACATGTAGTGGACTGTTGCGTCCAGCCTTCCGCAGTTGATAGTTGAAGGATGAAGCTGTTTTCTGTCGATATGTCCGGCGCGAGACTGTCAGCAGTCAGATAGAAACAGACGTTCACCTTTCGTATTCCTTCATTCAGCACCAGTATGGGAGAGGTTATCTGCCAGCCGATATGCAGTTCTTTTCCGTGGGTGAACAGTGGTTGGGCGTTCGGGGCATTCTGACAAGGTAAAGGCTGCCTGTACAGTCCGGACAGTTTTTTGGGGGAGATATAGACTGCATTCACCATTGCGCATTGCATGGGGCTGATGTATTCTTCTCTCGTTGTGCTGTACACCAGTTCCTCTCCGGCGGGGAATGCCGTACCTTTCGCCAGGATGAAGCCTCCCACCGTTTCCGTTGGGGTAATGACCACGTAGGTATTGTCCGGCTCGGCTGCTTTCGGTCTGGCGTGCAGGATGTCGTGCAAGTAAAGTTCGGGCAACAAGGCAAGGCGGCGGTTGAAGGTGTCGGCAATGCTGCCGTAGTTCTTCAGGTACGCCAACAGTAGGGCAAGTGACGGTTCAGTACCTCCGCCCTCCTCGGCTTGCTGCCGGTAGCAGTCGATATTTTCCTGTATGGCGGTGACGGTGCGGAGCATCCGGTAGTAATCTTGCTTGTCGGTGTCTTTACCTTGAGGCAAGGATTCAGACAGACGCTCGTACAGCTCGTGGGCGACTTCGGCGGCAGGGGTGTCATGACCTGTCCGTTGCCAACAGACTTGCAGGTAGGCTTCCAGCCGTGTCTTCCAATCCTCCACGTTCTCCCTCAGTTTTTGGGTATAACGTGCCAGTGCCGCCGTTCCCTGCGCATCGGCGAAGGTATCGCCGTAACCCTTCAACCGTTTGTGCTGGATGTCTGCAAGCACGGTCAGCACATGGTTCTCCAGAAGGGAACGCAATGCGCCCTTGCTGCTTCGTACCAGACGGTGCAGCAGCCTGTCCCGGTCACTTTCCATTACGGGAAAGTCGCCCGGCCTTGCAAGGTTGGCTTCCTGGTCGGTGCGGAGCGTGCCGCTATGTCTGGTCTCTGTTGCCATATATGTTGTTTTTATCTGTTACTATTCTCTTATCATTTTGTCTTGACAAATCGGAAAAAGGTAACCGCCGGTCTTTGCAGTCGTTTGCAAAGGACAGGCGGATATACCCTTCTGTATGAAAGATATATTTACCTGCCAAGATTGGCATTACTTCTCCATTATTCCTTTTTCCAGTCTATCAAAAAAACACTGCATGATTACGGATGGTAAATCATGATACTCATTGACCATCAGATTACATATCCGCTTATTCCCCATTTTTTCGAGGATAGGATAGCGTTCGCGATACAGGTTCTTTACGCTGTCTGGCTTCGTACATAGTTATCTTAATTTGAAATTGTTATTACTTAATTTGAAACGCTGAAAAGCAACTACCATGGATTCAACCAAAACCTTTGCACAATCTCTGTTCAGTCGTAATGAGGGTCGGCGTAGCCAATTGTTATTCGATTACAGGCTGCATTTCAGATAGTAAATTCTCCGTTGCTGACAATACGCCAGCGAGTCCAAGACGATATACTTATACTTCGGATGGGTGTAGATGTCCACCTAGTCCACCACCGTGGTAGTTATGAAGTAAATCTGCTTCGACGTGAAGACGATTTTCGGGGTCTTCAGCACATCCTTCACGGTGACTTCCTCCGCTGTGTCCATCATCTCCGAGGGGACGGTAAGGCGGAGCGAGCCGATTTCGGCGAGGTCTACGCTCATGCCCAGTTGCAGGGCTTCGCACACCACGTTGGAGAGGCTGACGAGGGCGTTCTTCACGTCGCCTTCCGAGCTGAACTCTTGATTTTACGTCAAATTCCAACATAATCTTTTACTTTTTAGGTTGTTAATATGTTCTTTCAATACCCATGCAAGGAGCGTTGATACCGTTTATCTCTGTTTAACTTGTTTTTCCGAAGTGCCGCTTTGAGGCAGTCAATGTGCCACTAACGGCACATCGAAAAAATCAACCCACACAGGCAGACATTATTGTTGTCCTTGATATATTCTGCCATGGGTAGCCGTTACATTTGTTCCTTCGTTCAGATAAAACGGATATACCATGTTGTTGCGGTTGTTGGTACGAATCACGGTGTAGGTGAGCTGTATCAGCAGCAATCCTTTCTCCGGCTGTTCCTCGAACGAGATGTCTTCCAGCGTGATGCGCGGCTCGAAGAGGATAATGGCACGGGTGATGTCGTTTCGCATACGGACGGTGGTCTGCGTGGTAATCGGCTCGAAGGCGTACCGCCGCAGGGGGCAGCCGTAGTCGTAGCGGTTCACACGCTCGCCTGGCGAGGTGCTGAAGAGGATGTACAGGCTCTCCTCGATATCCTGCTCGTAGGCGGACATCCGTATGCCGCTGTCCGTCAGCACGGGCGGGAAGCTCCAGCCGCGGCCCAGGAAAGCGTCGGCATTCAACAAGGTGTTCAGTTCGTCCATATCTCTCTATCCTCCTATGATTACCGTGGGGCATCCCACCGCTATCGTACCGCCGTGAGCCGTGCTGTCGCCCATGCGTGCGGCGGGCTTGCCGCCAATCAGCACGGTGGACGAGCCTTTTACTATCGTGTCCGGCGGCCCGGCGCAGACACATAAATCGCCCACTACGGCTGCCGGTATGTTCCCTATCAGTACGCTGGGCACACCCGGTCCCGTTACGGGGCCGCCCACGTGAGGTATCGGCGAGGGAAACGCCGGGGTCTGCATGGGGCAGGTGTGCATGTCGGTTATTCTTGCTGCCGGTGGCATATTGTTCTCCTTTCTTTGTTTAGGATTGCTTTCATCGTATATCGTTTTTTTTTCTTTCTTAATTCAGCATGATGACGGCTCCTTTCACCTTTACCGGTCCGGAAGCCGTGACCTCCGTCATGGCGTTGCCCTTGACGGAGGCGGTGGCCTTTGCCTGCATCTTGACGTTTGTCCCGTCGAAGCTGATGTCTGACTTGGCCGTTCCGCTGATTTTCGTGGTGGCGTCCATCGTGATGCCGCCTTTCGCCTTCATCGTGATGTCTTTGGCGGACGTGAGGGTGATGCCCCCGCTGTCCATCCTGATTTCGTTCTTGTGCTGGTCGGCGAGGCGGATGTGCTTGCCATCGTCGCTTATCTCCAGCGTGTTCTTGCCCGGCGTGGCTACGGTTATCACCTTCTTTTCCTCGTCGAACTCAATGCGCAGTTTCTCGCGCGTTACGATTGCCTTCGTGTTGTTCTTTGCCTCGTATTCGAAAGGTGGCTTGTGCTTCGCGCCATAGAGCGAACCGAGGATGACGGGATGGCCGGGGTCCTGGTTCATGAAGCCCACCAGCACCTCGTCACCCGGTTCGGGCAGGAAGAAGGTGCCCATGCCCGCGGTGGCGTACATCGTGGCGAGGCGTGCCCAGAGCAGCCTGCTCTGACCGTCCAGCCAGGGCAATTCCACCTGGATGCGCTGTTCCTTCAGCGAGTCACCGTCCAGTTTCTTCACTACTGCCGAGTGCAATCCCTGCAAACCGGGCAGGAAACCTGCGGCGGTGGGGGAGACTACGTCCGGCTCGTCGGTGATGTTCATCGGTGAGATTCCCGCACCTGCTTCAGTCAGCCACTCGTTGTCCTCGATGGTATGCGTCACCGAACCGACGAACAGGTTGCCACCAAAGCGTTTGCCCAGTCCTTTCAGCTCCATGAGGCATCCGGGCTTTACCTTTGCCGAGCCGTAGAAGCTGACGGAGCCTTGATAGCGTGCCAGCCCCGCCTTCAGCGCCATACTGTCCGCCCACTGCTTGAGGGCCTTCTCGTCTGTGGGCGCGTCGGTCTGGAGTAGCATGCTGTCGCCCGAGGCGATGTTCTTCGGCTGAAGGTCGCCCTGCTTGTTGAGCGAGGGGGAAGATGCCGACACCCTGACCGCTTTTTGCGTGTTGGGGCACCACGATACCGCCTCGTATTGCGTGAACTGGTCGTCCGAGGAGAGTTCAAGGTCGAAGGCGGTAATGTCCTCGCCATATGTCACGGTCAATACGGGTGAAGCATTCACGTCCGGCTTCTTCACCTTTATCTTGTCGCCCTCGGTGAAGACGAACAGGCCGCAGGCATCGGCACGCGAGAGGGCGAAATCCCAGTCGGAGCAGTAGTATTGCACCAGTGTAGGGTGCTGGTATCCAGTGGCATCCACATCCACGCCGCCGTAGTCCTTCAGCACTTCGCGGATGATGTCGCTGTCCTTTTTCTTCTCAAAGATGCGGTTTTTGCGCCCTTGCGTGGCGGGATAGGAGTTGTCGCGGCATTCCGCCACCATGTAGGAGCGGAAGTCCTTGCCCGTGAGGATGCGTAGACCGATGATGCTGCCCTCGAAGAGCGTCTCCTGTTGGTCCATGCCGCCTGCATCCAGCCGGATGGAGTTGCCGGGCTTGAACAAACTGTCATCGCTCTCGTCGAAGGTTTGCGCGTCCATATTGCCCGCATTGAACTTCAGCGTCGCCTTACCGATGCGGTTCAGTTCAAGGCGCACCGATGCGGACACCAGTGAGAAGGAATCTTTCAGCTTGCTGCCGTTTACATAAACGGTGCAGGCAAGCACGTGGTCTTTGTTTTTTGAAGGCGAATCAGCCATATTGTTGTTCTCTTATTGTTTCTTCAGCATCGGAAACAGGACTTGCGTGCCTGCGGGCACGTTCCTGTAACCGTTCAGATTGTTAAACCGGGCCACCTGCCCCACCAGGAACGGGTCGCCGTAAATCTCGTAACAGAGGGCGGCAAGTGTCTGCCCCTCTTTCAGTGTAATGAGCCGTGACACGTCGGGCGAATGCTTGGAGAAGTGTTTCTTCTCCTCCTTCTGGCTGCAATAGCCTGTCAGCGTCACTTTCAGCTCGGCGCGGAGCGGGATGCCGTCCGGGTCGAACAGGGTGTATTCCGTCTCCAGCGTCTTGAGCTGCCCGAAGAACGTGATGTCGCCGTACTCCACCTTGACGAACGAGGGGCGGTGTCCCTCGATGTTGTAATCATACAACCGCTGTTCAAGCGCGTCCACCATATCGTGTACGGGTATCTTTTCGTCATCGTCCTCCATCGCGTTGGTCATGTCGAAGAGGCATTCGAAGTGGAGCGTTTCCGGGCGGTAGCGCACGTAGGAGTTCGAACCGTTCAGGCTGCCCAGCTGCTTGTCCTCCGCATAGCGGATGCCTTTCGTGAGCTTCACCTTTGCCGGGTTGATAGGCAATTCCAGCGCGGACTTGCATTCGCTGTTGAAATTCTCGTCCTTATAGGCTGTGATGGTCATATTTCCCATACTTTTCCTGTTTTATCGTTCGTTCCTCCTTCGGGTTTGTCGTCCGGTAGGGGATTGCCTGTCCTTTGGAGCGGATAATCTTTCCACCACATAGCTTTCTATCTTCCGGAGTATTTCCTCCGATACCTCCGTTTCCGTGACGATGCGTCGCTCCACCACGGTGCGGACGTGCATTTCCTTGATGACTATCGGCATAAGCGTACTATTTAACTCTTTCCATATAGGCGTATGCCAACTCAACGGTTTCTGTCGCCAACTCACTCTTGACTGCATCGAAACTACCAAGGTTCCATTTCATCGGGTAAGCCCTGATGCATTGCCACGAAGCCTTGGGTTCCGATTTCTCGTCCAGCAGGTGAATGACCACATCGTATGTCGGGATGGCTTTCATGTCCTTATCCTTTCGGGCCTTATATATGAAATCCTGGCATTCTTTAAGCCATTGAGCCAATGAACCGGACAAAGGGCCGAGCGGACGTTTCAACACGAGGTTCGTATAGGTTAATCCCGTAGGAACTGCCTGAAACTCTCCGTTGTTTCCACGATAAACCCTTTTCCCCATGTCCCATGATAAACCATTGACTTCCAAGAATGAGACCTGGAATGGTTGGTTGTTCATTCTTTGGAATACAACTTTAAAGTAAAAAGATACCGGAGGTGTCCATTTACCAGGGGATTGTGATGTGGGGGAAGTTGCCATAAGCCATTATTTCTTCTTCAAGGTCACTCCTTCATTAGCCAGTACTAAAGTCTCAATCGCGGGCGAATTGGCATCGGACTTGAAACCTTCCACTGTAATTTTCTTCGGCCAAGCGTTGGCCACTTCCCAGGTCTGTACGGGGCTACCGGACTCGTCCAGCAGGCTTATCGTGACCGTTTCTCGTTTGATGATATTCATGTTCACGCTGTTCAGCCAGTCCCACATCTTCGAATCACCCTTGAATATACCTTTCTTGAGTGTCACATCACTTGATTTACGTAGTCCCGGCATTTTCAGTTTGGTGAACATCTTGCTGTCTCCGGCCCGGTAGGTTATTTCATCGAACTCCGCATCGAGACCGGAAACTTCGCTACAAGAAATGATTTTCTGGTCACCTGCAGAAACTGAAAAATAAAAACTTGGCAAAGGCCATGCCTGTGTGCTTGCACTCTGTGCTGATCCGTTTTCGTCTGCCATAATTTCTATATATTTAATTGGTTATTATTATTTGAATGATTAATCATTAATTATCAGTTATTTTAACTCTTCTGCATCTGCTGCTGGAAGGTGATTTCTATAAATTCTGCAGGACGGCTGATGGCCACCAGCACGGTGATGCGCATGATACCTTCCAGTATGTCTTCGCCGGTCATCGTGTCGCCCAGTCCCACATGTACCTCGAATGCGTCTTCCGGGGTTGCTCCGGCCAGTCCGCCACGTTTCCACACGCTGCGCAGGAAGTTCTCAATCATGCACTTCATGTTGATCCACGTGCTCGCATCGTTCGGTTCAAATACATAGGCGCGGGCGGCGTTCTTTACGGATTGTTCCAGGAAAGTCATCGTGCGGCGTACGTTGATGTAACGCCAGTCGTTGGAATTGCCGTCCAGCGTACGTGCTCCCCACACCTTGATACCTTCGCCGGGGAACGCGCGGATGACGTTGATGGCTTTGCCGTTCATCGGCATGTTCAGGTCTTCTTGCTCAGAGTCGGTGATTGCTTTCGACAGCTTGTTTACATAATTGACGGATACATTTGCCGGGGCTTTCCATACGCCGCGGGTATTGTCCACCATCGTGTACAGCCCAGCCATTGCAGCCGAAGGGGGAAGATGGTTGAGAAATACCTTGATTTTGTCAGCGAGCAGCTTGTATTCCGGCCAGTTTTGTATCAAGGTGTTATGCAGATTGTTTTTGTCACTGCTTTTAATATATTCGTCTAAAGCCGCATTACCGGTAGTTATCCCATCTGCCAACTGCATATTGGCATCGGTGATATCATTGTCTGACAATACAGATGTTTCCAGCCACGGATAATAAGCGGCCGCACATTGCAGGTTTGTAGTGCCTATATGTTTACGAAACAGTTCAATCCCATTTTCTTCGGCGGGGACATCCAGTATTACAAAGTATTTCTTATCATTGCATAATCCCAACAAGTCGGTATAGACATTCATACAGCCCGCCCCTGTATTATTTACAGCTTCCGG
Source organism: Parabacteroides sp. AF48-14 (assembly GCF_003477465.1). NCBI lineage: Bacteria > Pseudomonadati > Bacteroidota > Bacteroidia > Bacteroidales > Tannerellaceae > Parabacteroides > Parabacteroides sp. AF48-14. The sequence goes on along the minus strand of NZ_QUDI01000023.1, from coordinate 74,712 downwards.
CACAACAAGCATGGTTATGTCTTGTACTTTCTTGATGTTCGCGAGAACCTTTTCTTTTTCCTTGTCATATGCCTCAGCAAAAGTTTGGCTATAATTACCGACAGACACAATGTAACAAGTGGCTCCGCCATTGGCAAAGAACAAGGTCAGGTGATAATACAACGTAGCAACTGATTCCGGTATTTCCGCATAAAGCCCGTTGCACTCCAAATACTTCTTATTATTGGCATCTTTTTTAGTATTCGACACCTTGAACAGAGGAGTCGGTGCGCCGCCGAAGTATTGGACATACTCCGTCATGGACGTAATCCTTACGGGCTTGTTCTGCAATGATTCATTGCCGTTCAGAGCCTTTTCTGTCAATCCGATAAAGACTGGAATGGCGGTTTCGGCTTCCACTACCGAGTTGCCGAAAGCATTCTTTTCTTTGATGTAAACACCGGGGGTTTTGTATTCTCCCATGATTTTATGAATTTAAAGTTAAACATACGGTTGTCAACTCTTCTGCATCTGCTGCTGGAAGGTTATCTCGATAAATTCGGCAGGATGGGTGACGGCCACCAATACGGTAATGCGCATGATGCCTTCCAGTATGTCCTCGCCGGTCATCGTGTCGCCCAATCCTACATGCACTTCGAATGCGTCTTCCGGGGTTGCTCCGGCCAGCCCGCCACGTTTCCATACACTGCGCAAGAAGTTCTCAATCATGCACTTCATGTTGATCCATGTGCCTGCATCGTTCGGCTCAAAGACGTAGGCGCGGGCGGCGTTCCTTACCGACTCTTCCAAAAAAATCAAGGTGCGGCGCACGTTGATATAACGCCAGTCCAATGAGTTTCCGTCCAGTGTACGCGCCCCCCATACCTTCACGCCTTCACCACGGAAGCTACGTATCACGTTGATGGCCTTTCCGTTCATCGGAGCGTTCAAGTTGGCTTGTTCGTCATCGTCGATGTCTTCCGCCGGAGAAACCACATAGTTCAAAGACACATTAGCCGGTGCTTTCCATACGCCGCGCGTACTATCCACCATCGTGTATAATCCAGCCATTGCAGCTGAAGGGGGGAGCAGGTTCAATTCATTGATTAGATCTTGAATCTTCTGCTTGTATAGGAAACAACAATTAAGCAAGGCTTGATGTAAAGTACGTCTGCTCGTTTCATCATCAATGTTGATAAATAGGAAAATTGAATCAGAAGAAGTTTCACACAATAAAGTAGGAACTTTTTCATCTTCGATATGTTTCTTAAGTGTATTCAGGTCTGTGATTAGATCTGTTTTCTCTTTATCCTTGGAAATGATAGTTTGTACAATTTCTTTTTTATTTCCTTCGCTATCCCCTTCTATTGTCGTTTTTGTAAGAATAATATAAAGTACCGGAGCTTCTTTCTCTTCCAGATTGAAAGTAAAAACCTTTTCCTGAGCTTTTGATTTATCTTCGCTTTCATCTTTAACGTCGAAAACAGACAAGGCACCGATGTTGAATGTATCGGCAGTTGTTGTATCAAACGCCAGGGGAGTGCCATTAATAACTAAATTGTAACCATCTTCTTTGCTTTCTTGTAAGTTCAATTTTACAAAACGGAAAGCAGAATAGAAAAGTTGCTTCATGGCTATATCCATATCATTCCCTTCGTCAATACATTTGACTATTTCCTTCCTTTCCCAATGAATCAGGCTCCCGTCCACATCCCGCTCACTAAGTACCGAGGTCTTCAACCAAGGATAATAAACCGCGCCGTACGACAAGAAATTTGCACCGATATTGGTCTGAAAGTCTTCTATTAGTTTCTCCTTCCGTTTTTCTTTGCAGAAAACATCCAGTATGGCAAAGCGGTTCTTCATAATGCCACCACAATGCATGAGCATCTGCTGCTGCACCTTGGTACAATCAGCTTCACTCAAGCATACAGCTTCGGGTATGACAACCATTGTTACTTCCTGAACAAGGGCCAGCTTATCGATACCGGATATTAATGAGTCTGCACTAATCTTGGTTGTGCAATATTTATCTCCTCCTTCTGTTCCATTATTTTCTATTTTCTTTTTATAAGGATCTACCGATACGATATAGCACGTACTTCCTCCATTGGCGAAAAACAGCACCATCTGATAGTATAACCTAAATGGAGTGAGTCCGGTAAGTTGCAGGTCTTTGTCTTTGATTGCCGCAGTCAATTTCGGTGTCGGTGCTCCGCCAAAATATTTCACGAACTCCGTCATTGAAGAAATCTTCCACGGGATATTTCTTAGGTCATCACTCCCGTTCAATGCTTTCTCGGTATAACCGATGAAAGCGGAATGGCAGTCTCGGCCTCCACTACGGAATTGCCGAAAGCGTTCTTCTCTTTAATGTAAACGCCGGGTGTCTTGTATTCGCCCATAGTCTTTCAGTTTAAAATTAACAATATGTTTCTCTGTTCTAAAAATAGCACACCTGCCGGATGGTTCCCGGCTCTTCGCTCTGGAAACGTCCGGCCTCGGGCGGTTCCACCCGTGAGAGCAAAATACGTTTCTGCTTGCCGTCCCCGTTTTGCTGCACAAGGCGCAGTTTGCAGCCATAAATTGCTCGCATCGGGACCTTCTCCTTCGAAAGGGTACTCCAAGCTGAGCCTTTCTTCGTGAATGCGGTAAATTTCACCAAGCCCGCCGTATCCTCTAAAAACAGCCCTTCCGGAGAATCCCCGTTCCGTGAAAAGAAAAGGTATTCCCACTTTAACGACGGAGCACGAAAATGCAACACGGCCTGTATCGCTTCTTTCGCTTTCTGTTCCACCTTCTTCGCTGCTGTCACCATATCTTCCGTCAATGACAGGCTGATGGTACAGAAGCCTGTTCCAATCCTCCGTTTTTTATCCGACAAACAAATAAGCATGTCTGCGTCCTGTCCTTCTTGCCCGATGACAGGCAATTCCAGCTCGTAGACTGCCGACGGGCGGAAACCCTTCCATTCCGTATAAAGCACGAAGGATGGGTCGGCTATGCACAACTCCAGTTCCAGCACATCATGTTTCGTATCAGGGCCTGCCCCCGTGCTGTCGTAGAGTATCGTCCATTCTCCCACCTCCGTCTGCCGGAAGAGCAGTCCGCGTTGCCTTGCCAACATCTCACCCTTCGGGGTGAGGCGGCACAGTAATGCCGGACACGACTTTCCTTCAAAGTAGTCGTGCGTCACACGGATGCGATATAGGGTATGATAATTTTCCATATTCTTCACTTCTTTACATTTCTATAACCGGTTTGTCTGCCGTTTTTCCACTCGTGCTGATTTCTTCCGATTCGAGGGTGAGACGACGTATCTTACATACCACCGACGGATAGTATTGTCCGCCCAGCAGTGTCCACACATTGTTCATGTCCTGTATGGATAAAGTTACGATTTCTATCGTATAGTCCGTCCTTTCCACCGTGAATTTCGGCGTGGACTGAATGAAGCGCAGCGTGTCCGTCATCACGGAGAGCGACTCGGCATACTGCCGTTCGTCGAATACGGCCGCCAGCATCACGTTCAGGTTCAGCAACAGAGGCGGCTGCGTGCGGGTGTAACCGTCGGGGGTGCGCTGTATGGGTGCGGAAATGCCTCCGGTGGTTTCCCGTTCCACATTCAGCAGGCTGAGCACCATCTTGTTCGGACGTTCCTCTGTAGCATTGCCTATCTGTCCTACCGTGGCCAGCCCTTCCGGTCGGTGATGGAAGCCGGACAAGTATTCGTCCAACCGCGAGGCGTAGTATGTCAGAACTGTCTTGATCATATCGCTTTCAGATAGTTTATAATACCTTCAACCATGATGTCCGTCACGCATTGTTTGCCGGCTTCGGAGAGCAGGAAGTCCACATCTTCCCGGTTGTCCTGGAAGAAGTTCTCCACCAGTATACTTTCCATGTCCATTGTCAATTAATACTTTCATATCAGTCTGCTTTTTTGCTTTGGACGAAGTTAGCCAAATCGTTTATTTTAATCAAGCATTTTAGGGCACTTGTTCGGTCAATCAGTCAAGTAGTTCGGTCAATCAGTCCGTCATAACTGATTATCAATATTTTGCAAGCTTCCCTTAAAGTCGCTTGGAGTCATCATATATTTGTTTTTGAAGGTACGGTTGAGGGTTGAAACGCTTGTTCCGCACATTTTGGCCACTGTTGCGATATTGTATGTAGGATGTTTTTTCAGCACTTCCATCGCGTATTCCATGCGTTTGTTGTTCAGGTAGTTGGTCATGTTTTCCTGCCCGTTCTGCTGAAGGATTCGAGCGAAGCGGTTTTTGTCCACACCGATATACTTTATGAGTTCGTCACGGAGCAGGTTCTGCTGCGTGAACAGCATTTGGCTTGTCACGATACGGTTAAGCTGTTGGAAAAGGAGGCAATTCTCTTCCGTTTCCTTGTTGGAAGAACTTCTTGTCTCCGTTGCCCCGTTGCCGTCGTCTTCCACTCCCTGCCGGCATGTTTCTTCCCTCTCGTTTCCTGCCGGGGCAACACCTTCTTCCGCCTTGTGCAGATTGTTTCTCACTTCCTGTTCCTCCTGCAATTTATACAGCTGATCCCGGTATGCCATCAATTCCTGAATGGTATTCACCATCGCCCCGTTCTTTTGCCGGATGACGCGGGCATATTGCGCCATGCGGACAAACAATGCCAGCAGGACCAGCAGAATCAGCCCGCAACCTGTCAGCCAAGCGTTGCGGAGTTTTACGCGTGCGGCCTGTTCCGAAGCCTCCTCCTTCAGCTTATAGCTTTCATAAGCCATGGCAAGCTCCAATGCTGCACTCTGTTGTTCGCGCACCTTCAGGCTGTCCGTCAAGATGGCCAGTTCCTTGAAACAGCGTGAGGAGGACGTATAGTCGTGCATGGCTTCGTAGGCTTGCCCCTGTGAACGCTTGACGGTCTTCATGTGGTAGTTCACCGTATCATTGTTCGTCCGCAGGAAAGACTCGCGGTCCGAATAGATGCGGATAACCTCGCCGTACATATGCCTGTCCGACAGGTAGGGGGCTATCAGATAGTCATCCTTGGTATAGGACGTAGCGACCTCCTTCCATTGCCGGTACGCCTTGTCTGCCTCACCGGTCCTGCCCAGTCTGGAGAAGAGTACGGCACGGTTGGCATACAGCGTCTTCAGTTCCTTACCGTTCAGTCCCGATATTTCAGGCTCCTCCTCCGTGCTTGCCATGACCACCTTTTCCAGCTGCTCCAATGTATGCAGCGCATCCTCATAGCGTCCGTCGCGTTGCTGCATGATGAACAGCGTGTTGTAGTCGTAACGCAGGTTGTCATATTTGTATTTATAACGGGCATCCTTCATCAGCGCGACAGCTTCATCAATCAGTCTGTATCCCTTCTCTTTGTCCTCCTGGTAGTAGGCCATCTTCCCCATGTTGAACAGGGCCACCGACTGCATGGCCTTGTCATCGCATGCCCTTGCCTTTTCCAGCAGCCTCTCCACACAGTCCGTCTTGCTCACCTCGTCATGCAGGCAGTCGTAGCACGAAATCAGACGGTGAAGCTGCTCCATGTATTCCGTATCGTTATTTCGCACCGAATCGGAGACAAGGGCAGATTTATAAAAAGGGAGCGCGGCGTTGTATCTGCCGTTGTTGAACAGCAGGTCGCCTTCCGCTATGTCCAGCACATGTTCCGGCGCCAGACGGCGTTTACGCATCAGGCTGATAATCCGTGCGGCCTTAACCGTATCGGAGAAGGTGTATTCATAGATGTGGTCTCTGGTAAGCAGGCTGTTCGGTATGAAATCATATTCGGCAGCCCTGCCTGATATTGTGGATATGACGACCGACAGGATAAGGACGGTTATTTTGGAAAGGGTGTTTTTTCTTTTCATTATGCGGTTAAAGAATAATATTCAATACAAAAATAAAGCAAAAAATGTTCCCTGTTAACTTTTTATGATTTTTTGTACCGACCATATTACCTGGCGACTTCGGAGCCATATCTTGGGTACGGTTTGGCTGCGTTTACGCCGTTAAACCGTCCGGTTTTCGTTTAACGAAAGCAGGGGCGGACCACGTTTTGAATATCACGCTATATCCATATAGTGCTATAAAGCCTTTTGTTTGGGAAAAACGCATACGGTTTCTGTCGGCTTTTCCGCATTTCCGGTCTTCTGAAAGTAAACTGCACGAAGATCGTACAAATATTATTCACTATTGGCTTTTAAGAAAAGTAAAAAGAACTTTTAAGAAAACCTGTCTCAACACGAAACGCCATATTTTTGTATAAAATAAATATCAATCTATAAGAGATTAATTCACATCTAAACAAAGTTACATATCTTTGTTTATCAAATAAGACTCAAGTCATGGATACAAAATCGGGTATAGTCGTTTACAATTACATGGACACATTTTATTGTTGCCTTGTAGAGAAAGACAAATGGTGTGAGGAGATGGTTACAGAGCATATGTTGGTGTATATCTGTTCAGGAGAATTAGAACTTATTTCTCCCGAAAAACGGTATCATTTAAAGAAAGGAGATGCCTTTTTTTTGAAACGTAACCACATGCTCCGCAAAATTAAGAAGCCATCAAGAAACGGAGAACCTTTCAAAGGATTGTTCTTACAATTAAAAACGCCTTTCCTGAAAACTTTACTGAACGAAAGCCAAATAACTGTTCCTTTACTTAATAACTCTCATCTTGCTAAATCTGTTTATGTTTTATTGGAAAAGCACCCTTTTTTGAAAGGACTATTTATGTCACTTGAACAATATTTTGATGCCCGGCAATATCCGTCAAAGGAGCTAATGGAAGCTAAGCTGAAAGAAGCAGTATTCGTTTTACTTCAATTAAAGCCAGAACTTGGTTCGGTACTTTTTGACTTTGCAGAACCGTGGAAAATTGACTTGGCTGATTTTATGACCAAAAACTATAAATGCGACTTGTCTATAGAAGAATTTGCACATTATACAGGAAGAAGTTTATCTTCTTTCAAAAAAGATTTCTTCTGCGTTTTTAATAACACACCAAGTAGATGGTTGATAAAAAGGCGTTTAGAAGAAGCCAAATGTCTGATAACCGAGAAAGGAGAAAAGCCTGCAGAAGTGTATTTAAAGGTGGGCTTTAAGAACCTGTCACATTTTTCTACTGCCTACAAAAAAGAGTTCGGTTTTCCTCCGTCCGTCATAAACTCTACTGCCATATAGAGAAAATAAAAAGACTTTTCAGCAAAGAAGAAATAACGAATAAGAAAAACAGCACAAAGCTTCGGGCAGCTACTTTCATCATCAAAATCAAACGGTTTTGATGATGTTTTTTTATGTCTTTAAACAAACGAATTGTTATGAAGAAAAGTCTTATTGCACTTGCATTCGGTACACTTGGATTAGGTATTGCTGAATTTGCAATGATGGGAATATTAGGAAGTGTTGCCGAAAATTTGCAGATTAGCATCTCTGCCGCCGGACATCTGATTTCAGCTTATGCTTTGGGAGTATGCGTGGGTGCTCCTGTGCTCTTGTTGGTACGCAAATATCCTTTAAAAAAGATTTTGTTGTTGTTGGTAACCATCATTGTAGTTGGTAATCTCTGTGCTGCGGCAGCATCTGATTATTGGATGCTTTTACTTGCCCGTTTTTTGTCTGGTTTTCCACACGGTGCATATTTTGGAGTGGCATCTATCGTGGCGCAACGGTTGGCAGACAAAGGAAAAGGTTCGCAAGCTGTATCGGTTATGATTGCAGGCATGACCATCGCCACAGTATTTGGTGTACCTCTTGGAACTGCACTAAGCAATACTATTTCATGGCGGCTTACTTTCCTGCTGGTAGCTTGCTGGAGTTTACTAACGTTCTATAGCATTTGGCGTTGGATTCCTCAAATGGATAGTTTGCCTGATAGTGGCTTCAAAGGACAGTTTAAGTTCCTAAAGTCACCTGCACCGTGGCTTATTATCGGTGGTACTTTATTAGGAAACGGCGGCGTGTATTGTTGGTATAGTTATATAAATCCACTTTTAACGAACATTTCGGGCTTCTCAACAGATAGCCTTACTTGGTTAATGGTTATTGCAGGTTTCGGTATGGTGATAGGCAATCTGCTTGGCGGACGTTTGGCTGACCGTTTTCGAGCCGGACTTGTTGCTGCCATTGTACAATCGTGTATGGTTTTCACATTGTTATTGATATTTTTCTTTTCACCTGTTCCGTGGCTTTCTGTCGTATTAATGGTTATAGGCACAGCAGGATTATTTGGTGTAGGTAGCCCTTTACAATACCTGATTATCCGTTTCTCCAAAGGTGGTGAAATGTTAGGTGCAGCAAGCATTCAAATAGCCTTTAATATAGGAAATGCTGTTGCAGCTTATTGTGGTGGTCTGATATTACAAGCAGGATTTGATTTCCGTTATCCGGCTTTAGTAGGTATTCCTTTTGCTGTGCTTGGTTCTATACTATTATTTATTCTGCATAAGAAATATGAATGATAAATAAATTTCTAACAATTCAAATTATAGGAGATTATTACAATGATTACCAATTTTACTTATTTCATTCCTACGCGCGTATTGTTCGGAGCAGGACAGTTAAATCATTTGCACGAACAGCAATTACCCGGAAAAAAAGCTTTGATAGTTACGACTTCCGGTAAATCGGTAAAAAGAAATGGAACATTAGAACGAGTAGAAAAACAGTTGGAGATGGCAAACGTGGAATACACGCTTTTCGACCGAGTTCATCCCAATCCTACCCTTGCTAACGTAATGGATGCTTCCATATTGGGAAAAGAAAGCGGTTGCGATTTTGTTATCGGTTTAGGCGGTGGCAGTGCGATGGATGCAGCCAAAGCCATTGCTTTTGCAATGACTAACCCCGGTGATTTATGGGATTACAGTTTCAGTACAACAGGCGGCAAAAAAGAACGTATAGCCCAACCGCTTCCTATCGTATGTATCACCACAACAGCGGGTACCGCCAGTGAAGTCGACCCGTGGGGTGTCATCACAAAAGAAGAAACAGGAGAAAAATCAGGATTTTTCAGCGGAGAAAGCATGTACCCGGTTCTTTCCATCGTTGACCCCGACTTAATGATGACTATTCCATCCCAATTTACGGCTTATCAAGGAATGGATGCTTTCTTTCACGCAACAGAAAGTGTTATCAATACTAAAAATCATATAATGGGTGAAATGTTCGCATTAAAAGCAATCGAACTTGTTGCAAAATATCTACCCCTCGCCGTTAAAGACGGTTCTGATAAAGAGGCACGCTATTATATGGCAGTGGCTAATTCACTTGCCGGATATTATATGCTTTGTACATCTGCACATTCTATGGAACATTCACTTGGCGGGTTCTATCCCGAACTGCCACATGGAGCAGGTTTGATTATGATTGCACATGCTTACTATCAGAAGTTTGCCGATTTAAAAGTTTGTGAAGGACAAATGATAAAAATAGCAAAGGCGATGGGGGTTCACAATGCTATTTCAGGACAAGATTTTGTAAATGCTCTCGACAAATTGATTGCGAACATCGGGATGTCCGATTTAAAAATGAGTGATTTCGGGATTACAAAAGAATATCTGAAAAGCTGTCCTGAACGTACCCGTAAAGTTATGGGCGGTGACATTTCCGCAGACCCTGCTGAATTATCTGATATGGATATGCTGGAAATTTATCTACAATCTTATAAATAAACAATTTATAAATCATAGAAACAACTAAAAATGAAAAAGTTAATTTATCTCTTGTCAGTAATTTTACTGACTATCAGTTACAATGTTCAAGCACAGAGCAATCAAGTACATGACGGTCATGTACATTCAAAAGGTTTTGTAGCAATGGATAAAAACGGGGTATTTACACCGTATGAATTTGAAAGAAAAGCTATTGGTGACAATGATGTGTTGATTGAAATCATGTATTCAGGTATCTGTCACAGCGATATTCATCAGTCACGTGATGAATGGGGCGGTTCAATTTTCCCTATGGTTCCCGGACATGAAATAGCAGGGAAGATTACCCAAGTAGGAAAGAACGTAACTAAATTTAAAGTAGGAGATTACGCTGGTGTCGGTTGTATGGTAAACTCCTGTGGAATTTGCGAACATTGCAAAAAAGGCGAAGAACAGTACTGCGATAATAACAAAACCGTTTATACCTATAATTCAAGGGATTTTGATGGAGACCCCACAATGGGTGGTTATTCCAACAATATTGTTGTCAGCGAGCACTTTGCACTCAAAATACCGCAAGGTGCAGATATGAAACGCATTGCGCCATTGCTTTGTGCAGGAGCGACCACTTATTCACCACTGAAATTCACACATGTAGGCAAGGGTGATAAAATTGCTATTGCCGGATTTGGCGGATTAGGACATATAGCTGTACAATACGCTGTTTCTTTTGGTGCAGAAGTAACCGTATTTGATGTATCAGAAGATAAACGTAATGATGCCTTACGTATGGGGGCAGTCAAATTTGTGAATGTAACTAATCCGGACGAACTTAAAGGCTTGGATAATTCATTTCGTGTAATCATCAGTACAATTCCAACTAATTTTAATGTAGAACAATATGTGCGGATGCTTAAAGTTGATGGAGAAATGGTTCTGATTGGAATGCCCGCCGCTGATAAAATTCCATCTGTTAATACCGGGGCACTCGCAGGTCGCCGCAAAATATATGGAACTTTGATTGCTGGTATTCCTGAAACACAAGAAATGTTGAATTATTCTGTTACACATAATATTTACCCTGAAATAGAAATGATTGAAGCAAATGCAGATGCAATAAATCAAGCATATCAATCCGTATTAGATGGGAAGGTAAAATTTAGATATGTAATAAATATGGAAACTTTAAAATAAATCGCCTCCCGATAAAATAAACGATTCCGGATAAAGGTCTTTTAAGGGCAAATGATACCCAGTAGGGCAGGCATAAGGAAATAAAAATCCCACAAATTCAATAATTTGTGGGATTTAGCTGTTTTATCCTATTAGTTCAGCGGAGAAAGAGGGATTCGAACCCCCGGAACCTCTCAGTTCAACGGTTTTCAAGACCGCCGCAATCGACCACTCTGCCATCTCTCCATGTCTGTAAGACGGGTGCAAAAGTAGTTGGTTTGTTTGAAATATGCAAACATTTTGTTTTATTTCTTCTCGGATTCTTTGTGCTTTGTTTTTCTATGCTTGATTGTCAGAAATATAACAAGTCATATACTAAGGGCGTTTGGCTCAAAATTGTCAAGTTTTGAACCTCCTGCAAATCTGATGAATATTACAATAACCCCCTTTTTTGCCATTTTTCTATTTCGTCTGAAATCTTGATCGATTTTGGATTGACTCTTTTCACGGTTTTCGTCTTCTTTATTGACAACAGATGGAGCGACGTGCGCAGGCAGTTTGAAAAAACGTGCAATTTGATTACCGAAAATCAGAAACGCCGACAAAGTGATAAACCTTAACTCCCGGAGAATCGAATATTTGAAAATAAAACGGACGGCGTCCCAAATATCCCAAGGCAATTCAGGTGCTTTTTTGCCATGAAAACGGTCCTCTTTCCAATTACGACCGTTCAAATCGCCATTACGACCGTCCTAATCTTCGCGAGCTGCCGAGTGCACTACACATTAGCACGGTCGTAATAGCAAAGAGGACGGTCATAATTGCTGGGAACACTCAAAAAAGGCGAAAAAGTCCCTTTTTGAGGCCAAAAAAGCAGATTAACATTTGTTTTGTTTTAGACATCTTTTAGACTTGAAAAATTCGTTTTATACAATAAGCCCCCCTGCCGCAGGCTCTCTTTTGCCGTTGATTTCAATCAACGGGTTGATAAACACCCGGCTTTGCCGGATTCCTCTGTGGGTTTGAACCCTCTTCCAAATATCTACAAGTAATCCTATTAAAGAGACTCTGCCTCTAAGCTCCAAAACCGTTCGTTGAAACGAAACGGCAAAAGAGAGCCTACGGCAGAGGGCTTATTGTAAAAAACGGATTTTTCAGGTTCAAAAAACATCCGAAACCGAACAAATGTCAATCCACTTTTCAGCCGTCAAAAAGGGGCTTTTTCTTATGATCCGGAACCTTAACGCAGCGAAGAGGGACTTTATCGCTCTGATTCGGAACTTTATTGCCCTGAAGTCGGACTTCATATAGTACGAAGTCAACCTTCAGAGCGATGAAGTGCCGGGTCAAGGCAATTTTCTGCGCACCTCACGGTAACAAGCCCCTAAAATTTCCTTGGGATATTTGGAACGCAGTCCGCCTTCGTCTGCAAATATTCGATTCTCCGGGAGTTAAGGTTTATCACTTTGCTGTTGTTTCCGGTTTTCAGCAATCAAATTGTATGCTTTTCGATATGGGCTCGGCACCTCGTTTTTCTTATTGTCAGAAAGGGGAGTTTAAAAGGTGAAAAGAGTCAATCCAAAACCGATCAGGATTTCGGACGAAATAGAAAAATAGCCGAAACAGGGGGTTATTGTCTATTTTGTTATTTTCAGGAGGCTTAAAACTAAGAAAAAGTGAGCTATCCCGTTCCCGCGCTCCGACGCGGGATCGCAAAACAGCCTGCCGCATCCTAAATCATCATTTACAAGTTTTGATAAAGCCTGTTCCTCTGTGATCCCGCGTCGGAGCGCGGGAACGGGATAGCTCAAAACTGGCAAACAATGAGTCTGCCGAAGGGTTGCCGGGAATTGATAAAGCGTGCCCCTTTTCTGTAATCTCTATCTCTTTTGTGTATCGTTAATTGAATTAGTTCAATTTTATATTTAAACCGAACCAGTATTTTTGCACCGTATTTCTTATATTTGCTGAATATATAATAGTAAGGGGTTGGAATAGTTCAGAATAGGAACCGAATAAAAAGAGATAGAGATGAAAAGATTTGTCGTATTAGTCGCATTGCTGGTCTCGTCGGGCTATGCGAATGCGCAGCAGGCGCTGACGTTGGAGCAATGCCGTCACTTGGCGATCCAAAACAATAAAGAGTTGAAGATTTCGGGCGAAAAGATCAAAATGGCAGGTGACGAGAAGAACGCCGCTTTTACCAAATATTTCCCGCAACTTTCCGCTACAGGTGCGTATCTGTGGAACCAGAAGGATATTAACCTGCTGGATATGGGAGCGTTGAGTACGTCCATAGGTGGCGCGCTCGGGCCGATTGCCCAATTGCCGGTGTTCGGCCAACTGATGGAAGGAGTGGGGGATATGCAACACCTCGACATCCAGAATATCTGGGTGGGAAGCGTTTCGCTTGTGCAGCCTGTCTTTATGGGCGGTAAGATCATCAATTACAATCAGATCACCAAGTATGCCAAACAACTGGCCGAATCGATGAACGACCAGCAGTTGCAGGATGTCATTTATAAGACCGATGAAACCTACTGGCAGGTGATCTCTCTGGTCAATAAAAAGAAGTTAGCCGATGCTTATGTGGACTTGCTCCGTAAGACCGACCACGATATTACCGCTATGATAACCGAAGGTGTTGCCACCGAGGCTGACGGCCTGTCGGTCAAAGTCAAACTGAACGAGGCGGAGATGGCGCAGACAAAAGTCAACAACGGCTTGGCTCTTTCCCGTATGTTGCTGGCGCAGATATGTGGATTGCCGCTCGAAGATCCGCTTGCCTTAGCTGATGAGGATATCGAGGATTTCCCGACTGAACCGGTCCTGACGGCTGCCGATGTAAACGAAGCGTTCCTGAACCGTAACGAGTTGAAAAGCCTCGACCTGGCTACAAAGATATATAAACGTAAGGAGCGGATCGTGTTGGCGGATATGTTGCCCAACGTCGCTTTCATGGCGAACTACCTGGTTACCAATCCCAATGCGATGAACGGCTTTAAGAATGAATTTGCCGGGATGTTCAATGTCGGCGTGATGGTGAAAGTGCCGCTTTCCGGCTGGTGGGAGGGAAGTTATAAACGCAATTCCGCCCGTGCCGAGACGCGTATCAAGTCGTTGGAATTGCAGGATGCCCGCGAAAAGATCGAATTGCAGGTCAATCAATCCGTTTATAAGGTGAACGAAGCAAGCAAGAAGCTGATTGCCTCTTCCCGCAATATGGAGAATGCCGAAGAGAACCTCCGCCATGCCAACCTGGGTTTCGAAGAGGGGGTAATTCCCGCCTTGAACCTGATGGAGGCGCAGACGGCGTGGGTTTCGGCCCGTTCCAGCCTGATCGACGCACAGATAGAAGTCAAACTGACCGAAGTTTACCTGACGAAGGCAATGGGTAAGCTTTCCGTAAACGAACAAGAATAATAACGATAAAAACAAAATAGAGATGGACGAGAATAAGAAGTTTTCGATCAATAACATGCTGCTGGCATTTATCGCGTTTTTAGGTGTGGTAGGATTAGTAGCTTTAACGGGTTTCTTTCTGTTGACGCCGCCGGACGATATCATTATGGGACAGGCGGAAGCAACCGAGGTGCGTATTTCCGGCAAAGTGCCCGGCCGTATCGAAGCCTACCGTTTCGGTGAGGGCGACAGGGTGAAGGCGGGCGACACGCTCGTATTCCTCGATACGCCCGAGGTGTTGGCCAAACTACAGCAGGCGGAAGCCGTGCGCAAAGCGGCCGAAGCCCAAAACGCAAAGGCTATCAAAGGAGCGCGTGCGCAGGAAATAGCCGGCGCTTATGAAATGTGGCAGAAGGCTAAGGCGGGTTTGGAGATTGCCCATAAATCATATACGCGTGTGCAGAACCTCTTCGAGAAAGGCGTGATGTCCGCGCAGAAGCGCGATGAGGCGGAAGCCAACTATAAGGCGATGGCAGCTACGGAAAAAGCCGCCAAGTCGCAATATGATATGGCGATGGATGGTGCCCGGGTGGAAGATAAGGCGGCTGCATCCGCACTTGTCCAGCAGGCCGGCGGGGCTGTTGCCGAAGTGGAATCTTATCTGAAAGAGGCGGTTTTGCTTTCTCCGATTGACGGCGAGGTGTCCGAACGTTTTCCCGAAGTGGGCGAACTGGTGGGGACGGGTGCGCCAATCATGAATATTACCGACCTGAACGATATGTGGGTGACATTCAGTATCCGTGAAGACCTCCTGAAAGACATTAAAATCGGTTCCGAACTGAATGCTTTCATCCCGGCGTTGGATAGTCGCCCTGTCAAGCTGAAAGTCTATTATATGAAAGATATGGGGACGTATGCCGCCTGGAAAGCGACCAAGACAAACGGGCAGTTCGATTACAAGACGTTCGAGGTGCGCGCCCGTCCGCAGGAAAAGGTTGTTGACTTGCGTCCCGGAATGTCTGTTATCATGAAGAAAAAAGGAAATGAATAATGGGTAAACAGTGTTTACATAGCATCTGGATGATAGCCCGGCGGGAGATACAGCGGATCGGGAAGAAACCGGTCTACTTCTTCTGTATGTTGGTGGCTCCGACTATCTGTGTCGTGTTTTTCCTGTCGCTGATGAAAGACGGGTTGCCGACCGATATGCCGATTGCTGTTGTGGACATGGACGGTTCATCCAATTCGCGTAACCTGTCGCGCCAACTGGATGCCTTCGAGCAGACGGAGGTGGTGCTGACGACAGTCTCTTTCGAGGAAGCTCGCCAGGCGATGCAGGAAGGGAAGGTCTACGGTATTTTCTATATTCCGAAAGATTTCGGGGTGGATGCGGTGGCCGGACGCCAGCCGAAGTTGTCGTTTTATACGAATGGCACGTACCTGATCGGCGCTTCCCTTTTGTTCCGGGATATGAAGACGATGTCCGTGCTGGCGGGTGCTTCGGTCGGTTTGCAGACCGGATTGGCGCATGGCTATACCGAAGACCAGATTATGGCGCAGCTCCAGCCGATTGTGATCGATACGCATGCGCTTGGGAATCCCTGGCTGAACTATTCGGTTTACCTGAATAACACGTTGCTGCCGGGTGTCTTGCAGTTGATGATTTTTCTGGTGACGGTGCTCAGTATCGGTTCCGAGATCAAATATTCTACGGCACGCCAGTGGTTGCAGATGGGAAATAATTCGCTTACGGTCAGTTTGATCGGAAAGGTATTGCCTTATACGGTGGTCTTTACGGTTGTGGCGTTCCTGTATGGTGCGGCTTTGTATGGCTTCAACTCATTCCCGCTGAGTAGCGGCTGGCTGCCAATGTTGTCGGCGCTATTCCTGTTGGTGATTGCTTCGCAGGCTGTCGGGATCTTTATGATCGGGGTGTTACCGACTTTCCGTATGGGGTTGAGCTTTGCCAGCCTGTTCGGGATGCTCGCTTTTTCGATTGTGGGTTTCTCGTTTCCGGTGTTAGGGATGGACCCGACCTTGCAGGCTTTAAGCAATATGTTCCCACTTCGCCATTATTTCCTGATCTATGTGGACCAGGCTTTGAACGGAAGGGCTTTCTTTTACAGTTGGACCGAATATGCCTGGCTGTTAGGATTCCTTATCCTGCCTTTCCTGATCGGAAAACAGTTGAAGAAAGCGCTGTTGTACTTTAAATATATTCCGTAAAACAGAAAGTGATGAAAAAAGAACATCGTTTACGATATATAATCAAGCAGGGAATTCTGGATACCTTTTATATCTGGAAAGATGAACTGAAGAATGTGTTCCGGGACGAAGGTGTGCTGATCTTCTTCTTCCTGGTGCCGTTTGCCTATCCATTGCTGTATTCCTTTATCTACAACAACGAGGTGGTACACGAGGCCAAGATGGTGGTTGTGGACCAGTCCGACTCGTATCTGAGCCGCGAGTTTACCCGCCGGGTGAATGCAACGCCGGATGTGGAGGTGATTGCCGTCTGTACGGATATGGAAGAGGCAAAGCGGATGCTGGATGAAAAGAAGGCATACGGGATTCTCTATTTCCCGACGGAGTTCAGTAAAGATTTGCATAGGGGCAAGCAGACGACCGTCCCTTTGTATTGTGATATGAGCAGCCTGCTGTTCTATAAGGCTTTCTTGTTGTCGGCAACAGAAGTGTCGCTGGATCTGGGAAAAGAGCTCCGGCGACATAATTCGCCGGGCGCATCGGATAAGCAGGAGCAGATCACGGTCGATCCCGTGCCTTATGAGTCTGTGACGATCTTCAATTCGCAGAATGGCTTTGCCAGTTTCCTGGTTCCGGCTATCCTGATCTTAGTGATTCAGCAGACGCTGGTCTTAGGTATCGGTATGTTGGGAGGGACGGCACGCGAGAAGAACAGTCTCCATAACCTTGTACCGGTCAGCCCTCATTTTAACGGGACGTTGCGGGTCGTGTTCGGCAAGTCTTTGACGTATATATTGATTTATGTGGTGGTCTGTATCTGGGTAGTGGCGGTTGTACCGAAACTGTTCTCTTTGCCACAGGTGGGAGATCCTATGACGATTTTGCTGTTTCTTCTGCCGTATCTGTTTGCTTGCATCTTTTTTGCGATGACTTTATCCGGCTTTATGACTAACCGTGAAGCCCCCATGTTGCTGTTTGTCTTTACCTCGGTGATCCTGTTGTTCATCTCCGGCGTTTCCTGGCCGAAAGAGGCGATTCCTCCTTTCTGGCAGGTGGTCGGATATGCTTTCCCTTCTACACCTGGGATTCAGGGATTTATCCGAATCAATACCAGCGGGGCGACTTTGAACGAAGTGGTACATGAATACCACACGTTATGGATACAGGCAGGTGTCTATTTCGTCTTAGCATGTATTATTTACCGGTTCCAGATCCGGCGCAGAAAGAAATTTGAGGATTTTAACGTTATTATGTAAGGAAACATCAAATATAGTTTTATTTTTGTAGAAATTCTCAAGCAAACTTAATTTTTTAGTACTATGCAAAACAGACGTGACTTTTTAAAGCAAGCATCATTATTGCTCGCGGGGGGTGTGGTGATGCCTCAGTTGTTATCTTCTTGTGCCGGTAAAGCTGCCGCTGCCGACTCGTCCAAGTATATTGGGCTTCAGTTGTATTCTTTAAGAGACCTTGTAAAAGAAGAAGGAATTCAGAAAGTGTTGGAAACCGCTTCCAAGATGGGGTATAAGAACCTTGAAACGGCCGGCTACGATAATGGTAAGGTCTACGGTATGGCTCCTGCCGAATTTAAGAAAATGGTGAACGACCTGGGTATGAAATGTACGAGTGCCCACTTGGGACAGGAGTTCACGAAAGAAAAAGAAGCAGAGGTGATGAGTTGGTGGGACCAGGCTATTGCTGCTCACAACGAATTAGGCGTTAAATACATGGTTCAGCCCTGGATGCCGGTTAATGACAAGACCACGCTGGATGACCTGAAGATGTATTGCGACTATTTCAACACGGTCGGTTATAAGGCTGCTGCTGCAAGTATCGCCTTTGGTTATCATAACCATGATTTCGAATTCCGCAAGATAGAAGATCAGTTGATTTATGACTTCTTGTTGGATAACGTAAGCCCGAACCATGTATTCTTCGAAATGGATGTGTATTGGGTGCAAGAGGGAGGTGGAGATCCCGTTGCCTACCTGAAGAACCGTCCGAGCCAGTTCAAGGCAATCCATATCAAAGATGAGAAGGAAATCGGCGCCAGCGGTAAGATGGATTTCAAACCTATCTTTGACCAGATGTATGCAAATAACATCAAAGACTGGTATGTTGAAGTCGAACAGTACACGCAGAACGATCCCGTTGCCAGCTGTCAGCAGAGTTATGATTACCTGAACAACGCAGATTATGTGAAGTAGTAGAGACGCACGGCTGTGCTTCTCTCTTATGTTATGAAATTTTTAGGCACGGATGAAAAAAGTAATCCGTGCCTAATTTTATTATGTCAGTTGCTTCTGACCGCATTCATGATATTCTTCCAATCTTTCGCTAAGGCGGTCATACTCGGATAGAGCAGGTCGGCGCCGGCATCCAGCAATACCCGGTCGTCGAGTGGTCCGGTGTTGACTGCTATCGTGAAAATTCCGGCTGCAACGCCTGCCTGCACACCCATCGGGGCATTCTCTACGACGAAAGCTTCATTGGCTTGCACACCTGCTTTCTTCAATCCCATCAGGTAGGGTTCGGGATGGGGTTTGCCGTATTTTACGTCGAAGGCCGTTACCATCTTATCACGTTGGAAGCATCCTGGATAGGTATGTTCCAGTTTATTTATCAGGCTGTGTTGTCCGGAACCGGTGACGACGAGCGTTTGCAGGTTGGACGCTTTGACTGCCTGTAAGACCTCTGCGGCTCCCTGCATCGCCTTTCCGTCATTATATTTATTGAATAAGGTTGCCTTCTCTTCGTAAATGGATTTCTTTTCCTCGTCGGTCGCGTCCCGGTGGAAGGTCTTTTGATACAGTTCGTTGATGGTACTTTCGCCTGTCCGTCCTTCATACAGATAGAAAATTTCCGGTGTGGATATCAACTGATGGCTGGTAGCCGTTTCGTACCAGGAACGGGCGTGGAAACGCATGGAGTCGTATAGAACGCCGTCCATATCGAATAGCACGGCTTTAGGAGAAAGTGCAGTTTGTTTCTGCTTTTGCAGATATCGGGTGATCGCTTCTTGAATCATATCTTTTTTTTACGCTTAAAAAAACTTCCGCAAAGTTACTAAAATCCTGTAGATTTTTTTATCTTTGGTTCAACGTATCCCGGCGTCCGGGCCATAATAATTACCAATAAAATCAGAAGAGTATGAAAAAGGGTTTATTGTTGTTAGCAGCGCTGCTGTGTACTCTGAGCTATCAGGCGAAAGCCCAGCGTTGGACAGATTTGCAGCATGAGGTATCGTTGAGTTATGGTGGTCTGCCGGTAGTGGATTTGCTGGACCATTATGAAAACTACTTTAATCCGCCTGCATCGGCCGATGCGGACTTGTTTGACGATAAAGGTAAGTTTGGAGCCTTGAATATCAGTTATCTTTTTTATCCGGATGAGAATCTGGGTTTCGGGGTTGTTTATTCTTATACGAACAGTGATAAGCGGATTATCCGCAATGATAAGTTGGTCGGGGATTTCTATAACTCTTTCCATTCTGTTTGCCCCTCCATCAAGTATAACTGGTATAACTATAATTTTATAACGCTTTATTCCCGTATAAATGCAGGTATCGCTATTGCGACCACGAAGTCTTCCTTTATCAATAAGGAATCGTTACCGGAGGAAAAAACGGCGACAAAAGCCTTCTTTATGTACCAGGTGTCTCCGATAGGAATAGAAGTCGGCAAACAGATCGCCGGCTTTGTCGAGGTCGGTTTCGGCCATATGGGTACGGCAATGGCGGGATTGCGTTACCGGATGTGAATCGATATAGTAAGGTTAATACACCGGCCTATTATAGGCCTTGAAACAAAAAGGAGAAGTCTACAGTGATGTGACCTCTCCTTTTTAATTATAGATAGAAACATATGTCTGATTACAATCGGGCGCGGATCGCTTCGCTTTCCTTTTCGTATCCCGGTTTGTTCAGCAGGGCGAACATGTTTTTCTTGTATGCTTCAACACCCGGCTGGTCGAACGGATTTACACCTAACATATAACCGCTGATACCGCAAGCACGTTCGAAGAAATAGAACAACTGGCCAATGTAGTAAGCGCTTACTTCCGGCATTGTGATCTTGAGGTTGGGAACACCGCCGTCTACGTGAGCCAGCTGGGTACCTAATTCTGCCATCTTGTTTACTTCATCTACGCGTTTGCCGGCAAGGAAGTTCAAACCGTCCAAGTTTGCTTCGTCTGTCGGAACAAGTACTTTATGGGTCGGCTCTTCTACAGAAATGACCGTTTCGAAGATGGTGCGTTCGCCATCCTGAATCCACTGGCCCATAGAGTGCAGGTCGGTTGTCAGGTCTACGGAAGCCGGGAAAATACCTTTGCCGTTCTTACCTTCGCTTTCGCCGTACAACTGTTTCCACCATTCAGCGATGTAGTGGAGTTTCGGGTGGAAGTTAGCGAGGATTTCAACTTTCTTACCGCTCTTATATAATTCATTACGCGTTGCAGCATAGATTTCAGCCATGTTGTCGGCAAAAGGTACGCTTACGTCTGTCGCTTTTTCCATAGATACGGCACCAGCGACCAGATCGCGGATATTGATACCTGCAACTGCGATAGGCAACAAACCAACCGGAGTCAGTACGGAGAAACGGCCGCCAACGTTGTCAGGGATAATGAATGTCTTATAACCTTCCTGATCTGCCAATGTACGGAGCGCACCTCTCTTGGCGTCTGTGATGGCAACGATGCGGTGTTTGGCCTCTTCTTTGCCGACTGCATCTTCCAGCTGTTTCTTCAACATACGGAAAGCTAAGGCCGGTTCGGTAGTCGTTCCGGATTTGGAGATAT
Organism: Parabacteroides sp. AF48-14; assembly: GCF_003477465.1. Taxonomy (NCBI): domain Bacteria; kingdom Pseudomonadati; phylum Bacteroidota; class Bacteroidia; order Bacteroidales; family Tannerellaceae; genus Parabacteroides; species Parabacteroides sp. AF48-14. The sequence continues at coordinate 53,511 of NZ_QUDI01000023.1, read as the reverse complement.
TGATCAGGCCGAACTGTTTGCCTTTCAGGATTTCGCAAAGTTCATACAGGTAGTCTTCGCCGATATTGTGTCCGGCATATACCAGAACCGGGTTCTTACGGTCTGTATGCAACCAGTCGAAGCTATTGTTCAGGGCTTCTACCACTGCTTTTGTTCCCAGATAGCTACCGCCGATACCGATGGCAACAACAACTTCACATTTAGAGCGAAGTACGTTAGCCGTATTTTCGATGTCTGTAAGTTCAGCATCTGTAATAGAAGAGGGGAGATGCAACCAACCTAAAAAGTCGTTACCTGCTCCATTACCATTTTGTAAAGTGGCATTACATTCGTTAGCCTTTGCAGCCTGAGCATACACCTGTTCTTTTGTAACAGTACCCAGTGCCTTGTCAATGTTAAGACTGATGTTCTTCATATTCACATTATTATTTAAATGTTTCGGTCAACTGCCGTATCGCGGTAGTCGGCGATTTCTTTTCGTATAAAATACTGTATAGAGTATCTAAGATCGGCATGTTTACCTTATATTTCTCGTTTATCTCGCGGATACATTTGGTCCCGTAATAGCCTTCTGCGATCATTTCCATTTCAAGCTGGGCTATTTTGACGGAATAACCTTTCCCGATCATGGTACCGAACGTACGGTTCCGGCTGAACCGGGAATAAGCGGTCACCAACAAATCGCCGAGATATACGGAGTCGGTCACATCCCGTTCCAAACCATGTACGGCATTGAGGAAGTTTCGCATCTCTTCAATCGCGTTGCAGATGAAAACCGCCAGGAAGTTATCTCCGTATTTCATACCGTGGCAGATACCGGCAACGATAGCATATACGTTTTTCAAAACGGATGCATATTCAATACCTGTAACATCCTTACAACAGGAGTTGTTCAGATACTGGTTTTTGAATACGGGAGCGATTGCTTTTGCATTCTCGATATTCGGGCAAGCCAGTGTGATGTAGGACAACCGTTCGAGTGCGATCTCTTCGGCGTGGCACGGCCCGCCGATAACGGCGATATTATCAATCGGCACATCGTAATACTCGGCAAAGTAGTCGGCTACAAGCATATTTTCATCCGGCACGATTCCCTTGATGGCTGAGATGATGAATTTATCCTTCATCGAAGTGGTCACCTTCATCAGATGCTGTTTCAGGAATGGGGACGGAGTGGCGAAAATTAATGTATTCGACTCTTTTATGACCTCGTTTATATCTGTGTAGAATTTGATTTTGTCAGTATCGAATTTAATAGCGGAGAGATAGCTGGGGTTATGCCCCAACAGCATAAACTCTTCCACCTGGTCTGGTCGACGCATATACCAGTTAATACTATCTTGTGTAGAAAGTACAATCTTGGCCAAGGCGGTAGCCCAGCTACCACCACCCATTATTGCAATTTTTCCGGGCAACTTCATAGTATTATCTATTATTTGACAACTTTGGCAATCCATGCCTCAACTTCTTCGGCAGTTGGGTTTTGCAATTCCAACTTATATTTCTTATTCATTTCGCAGAGCTCCTGTCTCAGCTTGTTGGGATTTACATCAGCCAGCGTGTCGACTGTTATATATCCGGCTTTCTGCAGGGCGGGAACCCAAGCTTCGTCGATGCCTAAAGCTACATACTTATCGGCTGCATCTTTCTTGGCTGTCTTTTCCGGACGCATCTGAGGGAAGAGCAATACTTCCTGGATGGTCGTCTGGCCTGTCATCAACATCACCAAGCGGTCGATACCGATACCGATACCGGATGTGGGAGGCATACCGAACTGAAGGGCGCGCAGGAAATCCTGGTCGATAAACATCGCTTCGTCGTCTCCCTTTTCGCTCAGGCGCAATTGCTCTTTGAAGCGTTCTTCCTGGTCGATCGGGTCGTTCAGCTCGCTATAGGCGTTGGCTAATTCTTTACCGTTGACCATCAGCTCGAATCGTTCGGTCAGTCCCGGTTTGCTCCGGTGCATTTTTGTAAGCGGGCTCATTTCGACAGGGTAGTCGATGATGAAGGTCGGCTGGATGAATGTGCCTTCGCAGAATTCACCGAATATTTCATCGATCAGCTTGCCTTTGCCCATTGTATCGTCGATTTCCAGTTTCAATTCTTTGCAGATCGAACGGATTTCATCTTCGTTTTTGCCGTTCAGGTCGTAACCTGTTTTTTCTTTGATGGCATCCAATATCGGTAAGCGGCGGTAGGGTGCTTTAAAGCTGATAGTCTTACCATCAACTGTGCTTTCGCTCGTGCCGTTGACTGCGATACAGATCCGTTCCAGCAATTGTTCGGTGAAACTCATCATCCAGTTATAATCCTTATATTGGACATAAAGTTCCATACATGTAAATTCCGGATTGTGCGTCCGGTCCATGCCCTCGTTACGGAAATTCTTGCCGATTTCGTAGACGCCTTCGAACCCTCCGACGATCAATCTTTTCAGATAGAGCTCGGTAGCGATACGCAAATAGAGGCCGATATCCAGTGAATTATGGTGTGTGATGAACGGACGGGCGCTTGCTCCTCCGGGGATCGACTGCAAAATAGGAGTTTCTACTTCCGTATATCCGGCTTCATCCAGCGCAGTACGCATCGTTTTGATGACTTTTGCGCGTTTCATGAAAATATCCTTTACGCCATCGTTTACTACCAGGTCGACATAACGCTGGCGATAGCGCAATTCTGCATCGTTAAATCCGTCGTATGCTACGCCGTCTTTGTATTTAACGACCGGCAGCGGTTTGAGTGATTTGGATAATACGGTCAGTTCCTGTGCATGAACGGAAATTTCGCCCATCTGTGTACGGAATACGAAACCTTTGATCCCGACGAAGTCACCGATATCCAGCAATTTCTTGAAAACGACGTTGTACAAGTCTTTGTTTTCTTCCGGACAGATATCATCGCGAGAGATATAAACCTGTATTCTGCCTTCGGAATCCTGCAGCTCCATAAAGGAAGCCTTACCCATAATACGGCGGCTCATGATACGGCCTGCAATGCTGACAGGACGAGGCTCCGCGTCGTCTTTAAAATTCTCTTTTATTTCTTTGGAAAATGCGTTTGTTACGTACTCAGCGGCGGGATAAGGCTCTATCCCCATCTGGCGCAACTGCTCCATGCTGTTACGTCTTATGATTTCCTGTTCACTCAGTTCTAATAGATTCATTATGCTATTATTTTGTATAATACGGCGCAAAAGTACAAAACTTTTCTTACTTATCCCCTAAAAACGGGTGCGACTTTACGCTTTATGTTCTTAAAAGGTATTGTTTTGTAATCAGAAAGGCAGGTTTCGTATGGCTTCGGGCAGGAAGAAACGAACGTCTTTCCCTGCTTCATATGCCTGGCGGATGAAAGAGGAGGATATTTCGATTAAAGGGGCGTCTACTAATTTAATATGAGGATATTGTGCCGGTATTTCGACATCGAAACCTTTACGGGGATAGATGAAGATAGGATAATTGGAAACGATGGATTCATATTCCACCCACCTGGTAATGTATTTCCAGTTGTCGGCTCCCATGATAAAATAAAATTCCCTGTCCGGATAATTTTTTTCTAATGCCCGGAGGGTATGGATGGTGTAAGTGGGTTGCGGAAGTGAAAATTCGAAGTCGCTCGCCTGGAATTTGGGATAACCGGCAATGGATTTTTTCACCAGTTCGTAGCGAAGCCGGTCGTCCATCAACTCCCCTTTTGCCTTTAACGGATTATGTGGAGTGATCAGGAACCACAATTCATCCAATTCCGTAAATTCACACAGCCAGTTGGCTAATGCCAGATGGCCGATGTGAACCGGATTGAATGAACCGGAATAGATTCCGGTTTTGCGTTTCCCGGTTGCGTCCTGTATCAGTTCCGTTTCCACTTGAAAATATTAATAGCTTGTATACCAAATACCAGTCCGGTACCGGTTGCGATTATATATTCCTTATAATAAAGGGCGAACGCACAGGTGACAAGTGCCAGGATTGCTATTACTATAAAGGTGTACAGCCACTTTTTGGATAAACTTTTATTGCTCATGCCTTTTCCAGAAATTCTTTTATCACCTTCAATGCTTCGTCCTGTGCTTTTTCCAGTTTGTCATTAACCACGATTACATCGAATTTGTCAGCAAAGCTCAGTTCGTATTCGGCTTTTGCGATGCGGCTTTCGATCACTTCCGGGGTATCCGTCCCACGACCTCGAGGCGTTTCCGCAGGTCTGCGATGCAAGGAGGTTGGATGAAAACCGACAATGCGCGGTCGCCGTAGAATTTCTTGATGTTACACCCGCCAACCACGTCGACGTCGAATATCACGTTATCGCCGTTATTGAGTCTTCTTTCGACTTCGCTTTTCAGCGTGCCGTAATATTTATCTGTATAGACTTCTTCGTATTCCAGGAAATCCCCGGCTGCGATACGGCTGCGAAATTCGTCCGGAGTAAGGAAATAATATTCCACTCCGTCCTTTTCCGTTCCGCGCGGGGCCCGGCTTGTAGCGAGATGGAGAAATGCAGGTTCAGGTTCTGCTTCAGCAGGAAATTAATGATAGTTGATTTGCCCGAACCAGACGGTGCGGAGAATATGATCAATTTGCCGGCCATATGTTTGTTTTATAATACATTTAATACTTGTTCCTTGATCTGTTCCAGTTCGTCTTTCATCTGAACGACGATCTTTTGCATTTCAGCATGGTTACTTTTCGAACCGAGCGTATTGATTTCACGTCCTATTTCCTGGGCGATGAAACCAAGCTTTTTGCCTTGTCCGTGTCCGCTTTCCATTGTGCTGATATAGTATTTCAGGTGGTTGTCCAGGCGGTTCTTTTCTTCGTTTACATCTAATTTTTCGATATAATAGATCATTTCCTGTTCGAAACGGTTCTTGTCGTAGTCCTGTCCGGCAATCTTTTCGAGGTTGTCCATGATGCGGATCTTTACCTTTTCGATCCGTTCCTTTTCATAGAGTTCTACTTCCGAAAGCAGACGTGCGATGTTGGCAATTTTCTGTTCAAACAGTTTTTGCAACATGGCGCCTTCCTGGATGCGGAAATCGCAAAGATGCTTGATTGCCTCTTTGATCGCACCCTCTACGACTGTCCATTCTTCCTCGTTTACTTCCTGCGCCTCAGTCTTGATTACGTCCGGCATGCGAAGTAATGTCTGGAACCAGTCTGAAGGAAGCGCGATATTCAGTTTGTCGGAAATATCTTTGATCTGGTTGTAGTAGTTTTCCACCGCAGGCAGGTTGATTTGGGTGGGGATGTCTTTTCCGATATATTCGATGAATATATTGAATTCGACTTTCCCACGTTCCAATGACTGGAGTAACAAACTGCGTATCTGCATTTCCTTATCTTTGAAAATAGAAGGAATACGCGTTGACAAATCCAGCTGTTTACTGTTCAGAGCCTTTATTTCTACGGTTACTTTTTTTGAAGGAAGCTCGGCTGTAACCTTACCGAATCCTGTCATTGATTGTATCATTATTCTGAGAATTAGATTGCAAAGATAGTTAATCAATTGACAATTGGCAATTGACAACTGACAATTATTGGGGAAGAACAAAGAAAAGCTGGTTATCCGTCAACTGTGAGTCTATTTATTTTATACTTTTGCATCCGTAATCAATATTGACATTGGCATATTAATTGTCAATTGTCAATTATCAATTGTCAATTAATTATGTCCTGCATTTTAAATATAGAAACATCAACTTCCGTCTGTTCAGTCGCTTTGTCTGCGAATGGGGAAGTCCTTTTTGAGAAGGCCTCTTTCGAAGGCCCTTCACATGCCGCTTTGTTAGGCGTATTTGTAGAAGAAGCCCTTTCCGTGTTGAAAGAAGGAGGAGGGAAGCTGGATGCGGTTGCGGTTAGTAGTGGTCCGGGTTCTTATACCGGGTTGCGTATCGGTGTATCCGTTGCCAAAGGCTTGTGTTTCGGCTTCGGTATTCCTTTGATCGGTATCCATACATTAGATATCATGGCAGCTACTGCCATCAAACAAAATAGAACTGCGGCTGATTGTCTTTATTGTGCGATGTTGGATGCCCGCCGGATGGAAGTGTATGCAGCTATCTATGATGCATCATTAAAGCTTGTCCGCGAAACGACTGCCGACATAGTGGAGGCAGAAACATATGCTTCCTATCTGGAAAAAGGAAAAGTATGCTTCTTCGGTAACGGTGCTGCGAAATGTAAACCGGTCATTACTTCTCCGAATGCTCTGTTTATGGAAGATATCCATCCATTGGCTGTTAATATGATCCCCTTGGTGGAGGAGGCTTTTGCCGCTGGCAAGTTTGAGGATACCGCCTACTTCGAACCGTTCTACCTGAAGGAATTCCAGGCGACGGTTGCGAAGAATAAGGTGCTGGGGAATTAAGAAAAGAATAGTAGAAAGCTAAACTAAACAAGTAAACGTCTTGTTCTATTTCCAAATTAAATAGGAAAAGAATACATATGAGACGGAAGAATGTAAATGTACTGTTGATCTTTGGAGTTGTGATAGCAATTGTCTTGTTGATGATTTGGCTATTTTTAGGAACGACATTGGAACAGGAGGCCAATCCGGAAACGGACCCACTGACAATAGAACAAAATATCTGATAAGGCCCGGATATAAAAAAGCCTCCGCATCATCGATACGGAGGCTTTTTATGTAGAATAAAATCGATTATCCGAGGAATCCCAGCAAGATACCGGCTGCAACAGCAGAACCGATTACACCGGCCACATTCGGACCCATAGCGTGCATCAACAGATAGTTGGTCGGATCATATTCCAAACCTACATTCTGAGAAATACGGGCCGAGTCAGGTACGGCGGATACACCGGAGTTACCGATAAGCGGGTTGATCTTGTTGCCTTCTTTCAGGAACAGGTTGAAGAACTTCACGAACAGGATACCTGCACAAGTCGCAATCACGAATGACAGGGCACCCAGACCGAAGATCTTGATAGAGTTCCATGTCAGGAACTGAGTTGCCTGAGTGGAAGCACCAACTGTTACACCCAACAGGATTGTGATCGTATCGATCAGCGGACCGCGGGCTGTTTCAGCCAAACGACGTGTCACACCACTTTCTTTCAACAGGTTTCCGAAAAACAGCATACCCAACAGAGGCAGACCGGAAGGAACCAGGAAGCAAGTCAGCAACAAACCTACGATCGGGAAAACGATCTTTTCCGTAGAAGAAACTGCTCTCGGCGGTTTCATGCGGATCAAACGTTCTTTCTGGGTTGTCAGCAAACGCATGAACGGTGGCTGGATGATAGGTACCAACGCCATATATGAATAAGCGGATACCGCAATCGCACCCATCAGGTTCGGTGCCAGTTTGGAAGAAAGGAAGATAGCCGTAGGACCGTCAGCACCACCGATAATACCGATAGCACCAGCCTGGTTCGGTTCGAATCCCATCTGAAGAGCAATGATATAAGCACCGAAGATACCGAACTGGGCAGCTGCACCGATCAACATCAGCTTTGGATTGGAAATCAAAGCGGAAAAGTCGGTCATAGCCCCGATACCGAGGAAAATCAACGGCGGATACCATCCGGAGGTTACACCCTGGTAGAGGATGTTGAGCACAGACCCTTGTTCGTAAATACCTACTTGCAATCCGGCATCTTTGAAAGGAATGTTACCGATCAGAATACCGAATCCGATAGGGATAAGGAGCATAGGTTCAAATTCATATTTAATAGCCAGGAAGATGAACAACAGACCGATAAGGATCATTGCAAGATGACCCGGTGTCGCGTTGTAAACCCCTGTATAAGTGAGGAACAACTGCAGGTTTTCTCCCAGAAACTGGAGGAAACTTTCCTGTGCTGCGCCTGCTGCTTGTAATAATACTGATCCTAACATAATATTATCCTATTACGACGAGGTCAACACCTTCCAGTACGGAATCCCCTTTGTTTACTTTTACTTCAATGATCTTACCGTCACGATCGGCATTGATGTTGTTTTCCATCTTCATGGCTTCGAGGACGAGCAGATTCTGGCCTCTCTTCACAGCATCGCCGACTTTACAGTTAACCTGCAGGATTACACCTGGCAGCGGAGATTTAACCGCACCCTTGGTAGTAGAAGCTGCCGGACGGGATACGACCGGTTCGCCGCTTGCTGTCGTTGGAGCCTGGGCCGGACGTTTCAGTGTGACCATCTGTTTTTTTGCCGGTTTCTCCATCTTAACCTGATAGGGAGTACCGTTTACTTCCACTTCAGCAATGTCGTCTACCACTGAATTGATATGTACTTTATATACGTTACCGTTAATAGTATATTTGAAACTTTTCATTCTTGTTTGTTTTTAAAGATAATTACTTTTTGGGTACTTCACGCAGACCATAAATCTTAGAGCTCCAAGGAGAGTAAGTTCTTTGTACCTTGCGGATCGTAAGAACCGTATTTTCGATGTCGTGGTTGTCGTCGCTCATTTCATACAGAGCAGCACCGATAGCCGCGAAGATTTCTCCTGATTCCTGTCCTGCATTAGCTGCAACAGTTGTTGAACCTGCTGCTTTCTGTGCGTTGCGTTTGCTGGCCGCAATAGAGAATTTACCGATTTGTTTAAAGATAAAGAACAACAGGAAGAGTCCGGTAAACACAACAGCCATAGCTGTCAGTGTCATACCGATACCCCAAGCATCGTTTGCCTTGAAGTTGTCGATCTTTTCGTTTGAGTCCAGCGTCTTATTGTTCGTACTGGGGGTCACTTTCGTCAACTGTGCCCATTCTTCCTGTCCGTCAATAATACGACCGTAACTGATATCCGCTTTTTGTGAAGCAGGGATAACGATCTCGTCAATCAGTGTTTTCCCGTCGGCATCGTAAAGTGCCACATAATTTTCTTTAGACGGGTCAAGAGTGAAGTTAACATGGAATGTACCGCGATTAGGTTCTCCGTCCGCCCAGAATAATGTATGCTGGCGCGGAGGAATAATAGTCAGCACGTCACCCTTTGGAATCGGATACTTCTTCGGATTGTTTTTGTCATTTGTCAAAAAACATCCCGCAATGTTTACCGAACCGGCCGAATTATTGAATAATTCGATCCAGGCATGACGCTTGTCGTATTCATCAACGAAGTTGTCTTCGTTGACGACCAACACTTCATTTATTCGCATGGAGGTTGCACGCTGTGCTTTTGCCCCGAATGAAACGAGCAAAGCAAACAACAGCAAGACCCCTATTTTCTTATTCATCATATTCATTTCCTGTTTTAAGAATTATAGAGGCAGATTGTCATGTTTCTTAGCAGGATTGCTTAACTTTTTAGTCTGCAACTGTTGTAAAGCGCGAATAATACGGAAACGAGTGTTACGCGGTTCGATAACATCGTCGATATAACCATATTGAGCGGCATTGTACGGGTTGGCAAATGCTTTTTTGTATTCGGCTTCTTTTTCTGCAGCGCAAGCTTTCGGATCTTCTGCGGCAGCCACTTCTTTTGCAAAGATAACTTCTACTGCACCGCTCGGGCCCATAACAGCGATTTCAGCCGTCGGCCAAGCATAGTTCATATCACCGCGCAGGTGTTTGGAACTCATCACACAGTAAGCACCACCGTAAGATTTACGCAGTGTAACAGTTACCTTAGGCACTGTAGCTTCGCCGTAAGCGTAAAGCAATTTGGCACCATGCAGGATCACACCGTTGTATTCCTGGCCTGTACCCGGCAAGAATCCCGGTACGTCTACCAATGTTACCAACGGAATGTTGAATGCGTCGCAGAAGCGGACGAAACGGCCTGCCTTACGGGAAGCGTTGCTATCCAGACATCCTGCCATAACTTTCGGCTGGTTGGCTACGATACCGACTGTCTGACCGTTGAAACGTGCGAAACCTACGATAATGTTTTTAGCGTAGTCTGCATGTACTTCCAGGAATTCGCCGTTGTCGATGATTGTACCGATAACTTCGTACATATCGTAAGCCTGGTTTGGATTATCAGGGATGATGTCGTTCAGGTTGTCATCCAGACGGTCGATCGGATCTTTACATTCGATCAGAGGAGTTTCTTCCAGGTTGTTCTGCGGCAGGAAGCTGATCAATTTGCGGATCAACTGCAAACCGTCTTCTTCTGTGTCTACAGCGAAGTGAGCCACACCGGATTTTGTCGTGTGTACGCTTGCACCACCCAGTTGTTCCTGGGTTACGTCTTCACCTGTAACAGTCTTTACAACTTTCGGACCTGTCAGGAACATATAGCTTGTTCCGCGAGTCATGATGTTGAAGTCAGTCAGGGCAGGAGAGTAAACTGCACCGCCGGCACACGGACCGAAGATTCCGGAAATTTGAGGAATAACGCCTGAAGCCAGGATGTTACGCTGGAAAATTTCGGCATAGCCGGCCAAAGCGTTTACACCTTCCTGGATACGTGCGCCGCCAGAATCGTTCAAGCCGATAACGGGAGCACCCATTTTCATGGCCTGGTCCATTACTTTACAGATCTTCATGGCCAAAGCCTCAGACAAAGCACCGCCGAATACGGTGAAGTCCTGTGCATAAATATATACCAGGCGTCCGTCGATCGTACCGTAACCTGTTACGATACCGTCGCCCAGATACTTAGTTTTTTCAATACCGAAGTTTGTACAACGGTGCTGTACGAACATATCGAATTCTTCAAAACTTCCTTCATCCAGCAACATGGCAATACGTTCGCGTGCCGTGTATTTTCCTTTTTTGTGCTGAGATTCAATTCTTTTCTCTCCACCACCTAAACGAGCTGTTTCGCGAAGGGCGATAAGCTCCTTTACTTTTTCAAGTTGGTTACTCATTGTATTTTTGATTTGTTGTTAGAAATGAACTACTTTTTTTTACTTTCCCGGCATGCAAAGCTCTGTTAAAACACTGCATGTAGATTTCGGATGAAGGAAAGCAATGCTTAAGCCTTCTGCTCCTCCGCGGGGAGCTTTGTCGATCAGCTTAACGCCTTTTGATTCAGCTTCGTCCAGAGCAGCCTGTACATCGGGCACTGCAAATGCGATATGGTGGATGCCTTCACCTTTCTTTTCAATGAATTTAGCGATTGTGCTGTCTTCACTGGTCGGTTCCAGTAATTCGATTTTAGTCTGACCAACTTTGAAGAATGCGGTTTTAACTTTTTGGTCGGCTACTTCTTCGATGTTGTAGCATTTCAAACCCAATACTTCTTCGTAATACGGTAAGCAAGCTTCAATACTCTTCACTGCGATACCCAGATGTTCGATATGTGTAAGTTCCATGTCAATAATAATTTAGTAATTTAATATTGTTTTTTGTTCTATGCGGGCAAAGGTACACTCTTTTTGTGAATAGAGAAATAATTCATTAATATTTATCAGCATGATTTGAATATGTTTAAAAGCCTTTATCGGGGTTAGAAACGGAACTTGAAATATAAAAGAACCATAAATGTTGTGCGTTCTTGATAAATCATTACCTTTACCGCACCATCCGGTATTGGATGGCAACCTGACTAAATACCTATAATAACTATGGGAAAGTTTTTAAATCCGTTTACGGACGTCGGCTTTAAAAAGCTGTTCGGACAAGAAGTAAACAAGTTTTTGTTGATCGAGTTTTTAAATGATCTGTTGGTCGGAGAGCACCATGTGGTTGATATCTCCTTTATGAATAAGGAGATTGTGCCGGAAGCGTTTGCCGGCAGGGTAGTGATATTCGACATCCTTTGCAAGGATACTGATGGTAGTTACTTCATCATCGAAATGCAAAACCAGTATCAAGATTACTTTTTTGACCGCGGTTTGTATTATCTTTGCCGTATGATAGGCAACCAGGGTAAGCGGGGAACCGACTGGAATTATCAGATCTATCCGGTTTACGGTATCTACTTTTTGAACTTCCGCCTGCCTCAACTGGTGAAATTCAGGACAGATGTAGTACTGTCCGATCGTGAAAACGGGGTTGTAATGAACAATAAGCTGCGCCAGATTTATCTGTCGTTGCCTTATTTTACTTTGGAGGCAGAGAACTGCCATACAGATTTTGAGTGTTGGATTTATTTATTAAAGCATATGGAAACGTTGGACAGAATGCCTTTTGAAGCAAAGAAAGCTGTTTTCAAGAAACTGCTCGAAGTGGCGGATGTTGAAAACATGACTCCTGACGAACGCGAATGCTATGAAGAGTCGCTGAAAGCATACCGCGATTACGTCAACACGATTGCCACGGCTGAACGTATCAGTCGCGAAAAAGGTCTTGCCGAAGGAGAAGCCAGAGGACTCGCTAAAGGGGAAGCTAAAGGTCTCGTTGAAGGAGAAGTCAAAGGTAAGCGTCAGATGGCAGCCTATTTGAAGAAAGAGGGGCTTTCCACCGAAATGATAGCCCGTTCTTCCGGTCTGTCGGTAGAAGAAATAGAGAAGCTTTGAAGTGTCATCTGAATAAGATACCGTCATGAAAGCGGCCGTTTGCACAAGCAGACGGTCGCTTTTTTTATTCTGTATAACCTTCCACTCCGGGAATTGATGGAATCCAAATTTAGAGAGCCATTAGGGGGGCTTATTGTATAAAACGCATTTTTTAGCTCCAAAAGACATCTGAAACCAAACAAATGTTAATCCGCTTTTTTGACCTCAAAAAGGGACTTTTTCCGCTTTTTTGAGCGTTTTCAGCAATTATGACCGTCCTCTTTGCTACCGCGACCGTGCTAATGTATAGTGCACTCGGCACCTCGCAAAGATTAGGACGGTCGTAGTGGCGATTATGACCGTCCTAATTAGAAAGAGGACCGTTTTCATGGCAAAAAAGCCCCTAAATTTCCTTGGGATATTTGGAACGCCGTCCGTTTTATTTTCAAATATTCGATTCTCCGGGAGTTAAGCTTTATCACTTTGGCGGTCTTTCTGGTTTCCAGTAATCAAATTGTACGCTTTTTCAGACAGCCTGCGCACCTCGCTCCATCTGTTGTCAGTCGGGAAGTCTAAAAACCGTGAAAAGTGTCAATCCAAAATCGATCAAGATTTCAGACGAAATAGAAAAACGGTTGAAATGAGGGTTATTGTAATTTCCGGGTAGGTTTACGACAAGTTGAAATCAAGCCTTTGTTAGTATTTCGGATTAATTCTCTACCTTTACAGCCGTAGTTGGTTTTTATGGCTTAGAATGAGATAGAAAAGAAGAATAACATTAAATGTATAATGAATTATTATAAAATGAAAAGATTAAAACAATATGCCGGTTTGCTGACCGGGCTTTTGCTCATATCATGTTCGGGTGTAGATAGAACGGTTAATATGAACACTATAGATGTAGCCGGGGCCATGGAGAACCTCCAGGAACTAAAAGTATCTCAACTGGGAAGTAAAATCAGGTTTGTGCCTTTGGAAACCAGCGATAGTGTCTTAGTGGCTGACCATTGGGATTTTTGGGTGACCGACAAATATGTCATTGTAAGCAACGTGGGGCGTGGCAGTAGCCAAAGATGTATGACCTTTGATCTGAATACAGGCAAATACATAGCCACGATAGGGCATCCGGGACAAGATCCGGAAGCATACGGAAGCAGTGTTCCGGTCTTAGATGCATCAGGGAATGACGTACTCTATTTCTTTAAACCGACAGGAATCGTGAAATATAGTATGGACGGCCGTTTTCTGGGTTCGATAAATTCGACAATAATGAACCGCAGGCTCACTTCTTATCCGTTGATCAACGATACGGTGATGACAACGGTACTGTCGGGTAGCAGTCCTGAAGGCGACCGATACATATCTCTCCTGCGCATGAATCTGGAAGGGAACCTGATCGATTCTGCGGCAGTGGTAACACAGGGAAAGCCCATTGACCCAAACGCGCGTGTCAGGTATTTTGATGCATCCATACAAAATTATCCGAGCTTGATGCCTTATAGCGGCCTAAAATACAGTAGGATTAAAGGACGGCGTGAAGATGTGGGGCCGACTGTGGAAATAAAAGGTTCAGACCAAATGTGGCAGACCGATGGATATATTCGCTTCCATCAGGCATTCAACGATTCTATTTATGATATGACAGCCGAAAACACTCCCATTGCCTATGTGTTTGACACCGGCAAATGGCGCTATCCGGTTGAAGAAACAGGAAAAACGGAAATGACGTCCGATCACGTTTTTGTAACAGATATGACAGAAACTACGGACAAAATAGTGTTTGCCGTAAGCAATGGCTGGTTTGGAGAGGACAACAAAGGCTATGTGGGACTCTACGATAAAAAGACAGGAGCCACTGCCATGAGTAAAATAGAAAAAGGTTTTCAAGATGACCTTACCGAGTTTGCACCGTTCTATCCTGTACGTACTAACAACAAGGGACAGCTGGTAGGCGTGATGACAATTGAGGATATTGACGAATGGCTGGAAAAGCACCCGGGTGCGGAAAGGCCGACGTTTATCGAAACATTGGTCGAAGATGCTAACCCGGTGCTGGTGATTGTGGAATGACTAACTAAGCGCTTTTTTAGAAGTCTACAATAAGACGGACATTCAATTGGCGCCCGGTCAGGTAATTCGGGATTGCGTATTGATGGTTGTCGATGTTCGTGATCCAATAATAAGAGCTTGTATTCTTTATGTCGAACAGGTTGAACACATCGAGTCCCAGCCAGATGTTTTTCAGGTTGCGGAAGAAGCCCCGGTCCATGATCGCATCCGTTCCTCCGGCAAGCTGATAAGAGAAACCGAGGTCTACACGCTTGTAGGCCGGCGTGCGGAAATAACCGTCTTCATAGCCTGTACGTGGGGCTGTGACGGGAAGGCCGCCGGACAATACGCCTTTCAAATTCAGCTTGACACGTTTGTAGCCGGGGAAATAATCCTGGAAAAAGACCGATACGTTATATCCCTGGCTGTTCGGCATCGGAACATATTTGCTGCCCCGGATGCTCTGTTCCGCCTTCATCAGCGAGAAGCTGATCCAGGAGTCTGTGCCCGGAACAAACTCTCCGAAGAATTTGACATCGAGTCCCATCGCATGGCCTTGGGCGCAGTTCTCCCCGTAGTAACGGATTTTCACATTGTCTACGGTGTAAGGATTCAGGTTGTCCAGCTTTTTATAATACATATCGGCGCTGAGCTTGAAGTTACGGCCCGATGCCCGGAAGGTATAATCGCCACCGGCAATGACATGTATGGAGCGTTGGGATTTCAGATTCTCGTTCAGCTGGATGATGCTGTTGCCATATTCGTCTTGTACGGTAGTGCGCAGCTCCTTATAGAACGGAGACTGGTAGTACAAGCCGGAAGCCAGGCGGAAAGTCAGGTTCTGGTCGAAGTTCGGAATGAACCCGAGCGAAACACGCGGGCTGAATATAAATTCCTTATTATAGCTCCAATAACTACCGCGAACACCGCCTACTACCGTGAATAATCCTTGCTTGGTACGGAATTTGAATATATCCTGCAGGTAGCCGGAGATGCGGGTACTTTCCAGTTCGTTGTCGGAAAACAGGTTGGCGATCACGTTAACCGTTCCGCCGCCTTGCGGGAGCGAGTAACCTGCGGAGTCCCGCTTTTCCCATTCACTGATTTTATCGTTGATTTTCTCCATCTGTACGGTTGCGCCCCACTTCAAGGTGTTGTTCTTCAGGCGGGCGACTCCATAGTGGCCGACGTTCATGATATTCGAATGTAACCGGTTGCGGGCATGCTCGTTATAGCGGGCTACGGACAGTTCCTGCATATCTCCGCCGTTTTCTTCGGCGGCATCTCCCAACCAGTAATCACCGGCAATGTCATATCCTTCCTCTTCTTTACTGGTAAAGGCGGAGGCTTGCAGGCCCAATTCGGTATGTTCGTTGGGGTTATGTTTCAGTGTCAGTGCCCCGAACAGGGTCTCGAACCTGTCCCGTTCCTGTCCGTTCATATACACCATGAACTTTTTCGCATTGGTTGCCGTACCGAAAGACGTTTCCCGTGTATGCGGGATGAATGTATATTTGTTGATCGCTAAGTTACCCAGGAAGTTCACTTCCCATTTAGGGGCAAGCTGGTAGGTCATATAGGTCTGCAGGTCGATGAAGTTCGGGTCGTATTCGGCGTCCGTATCGGTGGTCTTTAACAGCGAACGGCCTGTCTTGTAACGGAAACCGGTTACTTGTGTGAATTTCCCCGAAGAACTTCCGATATAGGCATTGGCGCCTAACAGGCTGGCAGAGGCCGACCCTTCAAACATTTTGGGTTTTTTGTATGTGATATCCAATACGGAACTCATTTTATCCCCGTAACGCGCTTCGAACCCTCCGGCGGAGAAATTGACGGATTCCGTCAGGTCCGGATTGATAAAGCTGAGCCCTTCCTGCTGTCCGGAACGGATCAGGAGCGGACGGAATACTTCGAGGCCGTTGACATAGACGATATTCTCGTCATAGCTTCCTCCCCGGACCGAGTATTGCGAACTAAGCTCATTGTTTGAAGAGACGCCGGCAAACGTAACGACCAGACTTTCGATGCTCCCCCCGGCAGGGTCGGGAAGTAGCTTCACCCGGTCGGCATTCAGCGTTTCAAGGGTTGTTGTCTGTTTGCGGATTGCGGTGGTGGTGACTTCCCCCAGTTCGATGGAGGTGTAGTTCATCTGGACATTGAGCCGCATGTCTTTAGTTACCTGTGGAATAATCCGTTCTGCCTTGTTGTAGCCGAGGCATGAATAGATAAGCGTGACCGAATCCCCGGTCGCAACCGAGAGCGAGTAGTGGCCTTTTTCATTACTCATCGTTCCGTTCAACGTATTCTTCACCCGGATATTGACCAGCTCGAGCGGGTTGCCGTCTGCATCGCGGACATAACCGCTGATTTTGGCACGTCCCTGTCCGAAAGCCGGTATCGAAAATAATATAAATAGTAGCGCAGCTATTGCACGAATCTTCATAATCTATTATAGTTATAGCTTTACTAACGCAGGAAATAAGGATTTATTTTCCGTATGCCCCAAACTTGTTCATTCTTTTGTTCTTTATCACCTAAATAATTACCTTTGTTATCTGTTTAGCAATATATATAAAGTAAGATATAAATGGAAAGTTTCTCAACACTGATAAAAAACAGAAGAAGTACCCGTAAGTTTACGGACCGGTTATTGAATCCGGAACAGGTGGAAATGATATTGAAAGCCGCCCTTATGGCACCCGCTTCCAAGCGGAAGAACCCCTGGCAGTTCGTTGTCGTGGAAGACAAGGATATGTTGGCAAAGCTGTCGGAATGCAAACCGGTGGGCGCCGCCTTCCTGAAAGATTGCGCGTTGGCAGTCGTGGTACTGGCGAATGTGATGGAAAGCGATGTTTGGGTGGAAGACGCTTCCGTCGCCTCCATCTATATGCAGTTGCAGGCCGAAGACCTCGGGTTGGGCAGCTGTTGGTGTCAGATCCGGAACCGCCAGACGGAAGACGATGCGGATGCTGCCCAGTATGTACGCGGTCTGCTGAATATCCCGTACCAGTTAGAAGTCCTTTCCATTATCGGTTTCGGATATAAGGACCAGGAACGGAAACCGTTTGACGAATCCCACTTGCAATGGGAAAAGATACATTTAGGCTCATATCCCATGCCGGGCGAAAACGGACCGGAAGAAGCATGAAGATCATCTTTTTAGGTTCCGGCAACCTGGCGACCCGTCTGTCGCTCGAAATGCACCGGAAAGGTATGCGGATCGGGCAGGTATATAGCCATACACCGGAAAACGCCGAGCGACTGGCAGCGCAGTTGGGCTGCCCCTGGACAACTGTTCCTGAAGAGGTCGATACGGATGCCGACCTGTATGTCTTTTCCCTGAAAGATACAGTGTTGGCAGACGTGATCGCCCGGATCAGGCCGAACAACGGGTTGTGGGTGCATACGGCAGGCAGTATGCCGATGGATGTCTTCAGCGGATATACAGCCGATTATGGAGTCATGTATCCCATGCAAACCTTCAGCAAAGCGCGTCCCGTAGACTTTAGCGTGATCCCCTTTTTCCTGGAAGCCAATACGCCGGAGAACGCCGGCAAACTGCAACAGATAGCCGGAGCGCTTTCCGGGAATGTCCGTTTCCTGTCGTCCGACAAACGTAAAAGCCTCCATCTGGCCGCCGTCTTTGCCTGTAATTTTACCAACCATATTTATGCGTTAGCTGTTAAAATATTACAGGGGCAGGAGATACCGGCCGATGTCCTGCTGCCGCTTATCGACGAGACGGCAGCCAAGGTGCATACGATGACGCCTGCCGAGGCGCAGACCGGTCCGGCTATCCGCTATGACGAGAATGTAATCAATAAACACCTGGCCATGCTGGACGACCCCGATATGCGGTCTGTCTACCAGCTGATCAGCCAGAGCATACATAAGGAGGCACAAATATGAGCAGTATCAATTATGACCTGAATAAGATAAAGGCATTTGTTTTTGATGTGGACGGTGTCCTGTCGTGCGACGTAGTCTCGTTGCATCCCAACGGCGATCCCATGCGCACTGTCAATATAAAGGATGGTTACGCCTTGCAGCTTGCCGTCAAGAAGGGATACCAGGTAGCGATCATTACCGGCGGTTATACGGAGGCAGTGAAGATTCGTTTCTCCCGTCTCGGCATTACCCATATATATATGAAGAGCGCCGTCAAGGTCCATGACTATCGGGATTTCCTGGAAAAGACGGGGTTGCAGCCCGAAGAGGTGATGTATGCGGGTGACGATATACCCGACTACGAAGTGATGCAGCTGGTCGGTTTGCCTGTGGCGCCTGCCGATGCCGCACCGGAGATTAAACGCATAGCCAAGTATATCTCCCATAAAAACGGGGGAGAAGGTGTCGCCCGCGATATCATCGAACAGACGATGAAGGCGCAGGGGCACTGGATGGGAGACGAGGCGTTCGGTTGGTAAGAGAAGAAAAGGAGAGATATTAATTATGAATTATGAGATATGGTATTACCTAATTTAAAGAAATATAAGATCGTCCTGGGCTCCAACTCCCCCCGCCGGCGTGAGTTACTGGCGGGATTGGATATTGATTTTGAAGTGCAGGTGATCCCCGGCATAGACGAATCATACCCGGAGACATTAAAGGCGGAAGACATCCCTGTCTATCTGGCCCGGAAAAAGGCGGAAGCCTATCTGCAAACAATGCCCGACAACGAGTTGCTGATAACGGCCGATACGATCGTGTGGACCTTTGATGAGATACTGGGGAAGCCGAAAGACCGTGAAGACGCCATCGCCATGCTGAGGAAACTCTCCGGCCGTGTCCACGAGGTCGTAACGGGTGTCTGCATCACGACAAAGGAGAAAACCATCTCTTTCTCCGCCGCATCGGCAGTCTGCTTTGCCGAGTTGGACGACGAGGAAATCATCTATTATGTAGATAAATACCATCCCTTCGACAAAGCCGGCAGCTACGGCATACAGGAATGGATCGGGTATGTGGCGGTCGAAGCCATCAACGGCAGCTTCTACAATGTCATGGGCCTGCCCGTCCGGCTTCTCTATCAGGAGCTGAAGAAGCTGTAAAGAATTGACAAAATTCTATGTTTTAAGGTGATTTATTGAAGGTAAGGCAAATAGGAAGTCTGTACTTTTGTGATATTAACTTTTGAGTATCATGAAAAAGATCTACTATTTGCTTGTAAGCCTGTTTTTCCTGCAGTCCGTCTTTGCGGCGAATGGAAAACAGACCTTTGACGTCCGCCTGCAGAACGGGCTGAATATGAATGTGGAGGTATGCACGGATGGAATATTCCGGATACGGGTTACGCCCCGTCCAGCCTTTTCAGAGTCATTGATGCAACGCTACGGCATCATTAAAACGGATTGGGAACCCGTAGCGGTCTCCCCGAAAGACAACAAACAGCAGTTTGAAGTATCGACCGGCGCCTACCGATTGAAAGTCGATAAAAAGACCGGTGCCATCACCGTCGCCGACCGCAAGGGCCGGGTGATCATCGAAAAAGCCGTCTTCCTGACCTCCGCCGATCCGCTCTGTACGAACTTAGGCAAAGTCATCAACGCCAAATATAAGGATATGAAAGTGCCGAACAACGGTACGATCATCGGCGACGACAGCAGCAAAGGATCATCCAAGGACATGGCGGAGACCGGTGACTATAAAAACACCAGCATCCTTTCCATCTCCCTTAAAGACGGCGAACGTTTCTATGGCGGCGGCAGCACGAGCCGCGACCATATCCAGCACCGCGGCGAACTGCTCCGCATGTGGACCACGTACCAGCACACCGAGATACCGATGCCCTTTATGATCAGCTCCGAAAACTGGGGTGTCTTCAACAATACGACACGCAAGAACTTCTTCGATATCGGCAGCTACCAGCCGGATGTCTTCTCCATCTATAACACGACGGACGAGGCTGACTTCTACCTGATGTTCGGTAACTCGATGCCCGACGTGATCAACCATTACACGACTATTACCGGCAAGCCCTACCTGCTTCCGAAATGGGCGTACGGCTTATGCTTCGGACCGAACATGCTCGAAAACCAGTTCGATATCCTGAATGATGCCGTCCGTTTCCGCGACATGGGCGTACCCTGCGACCTCTTCTGGCTCGAACCCCAGTGGATGGAGAAACGCTATGACTTCTCGACCAAGAAGAAATGGAACTATAAGCTGTTCTCGGCAGAAGCCTATTGGGATTCGACCCGCTATCCGAAGAAGGAGAACCACCGCCTCCTGATCGGCCGCCTGCATGGGATGGGCTATCACCTGGGGCTTTGGCTGTGCGAAGAATATGACCTGAGCATCGCCGAAGAGGACGCATTGGCCGCCGCAGCCGGAAAAGACACTTCCGGCCTGGAACACTGGATGGACCACCTGACCCATTTCATGGACAACGGCGTAGACGGCTTCAAGCTGGACCCCGCCCGCACGATCGACGAACACCCGAACTTCCAATACTATAACGGACGTACGGATAAGGAAATGCACAACCTGAACCAAGTCCTTCTCCCGAAACAAATGTACAAGATGACCCGCAAGCACACCGGCCGCCGTTCCTGGCACCATTACACCGCCGGCTGGGCCGGTACCCAGCATTGGAGCGCCTCGACCAGCGGCGATAACGGAGGCGGGCGCACCGCCCTCTTCGACCAGTTGAACCTCGGGATGAGCGGTTTCATGAACACATCCTGCGACGTGATGAATGTGAATAAGGACGAAGAATTGCAGAGCCTGCATTTCGGCCTCTTCCTGCCCTGGGTGCAGATCAACAGCTGGTACTCGTTGCACCAGCCCTTCTACTTCCCGGAAAAGGAAAAGAAGATGTACCGCGACTATGTGAAGTTGCGCTATTCCCTCATGCCCTATATCTATTCGGCAGCCTTGGAAGGCGCGCAGACCGGCATGCCGATCGTCCGCTCCATGCCGCTGATGTTCCCCGACGACCGCAAGACGGACGATATGGTCTATCAATATATGTTCGGCGAGAACTTCCTTGTCGGTATATTCAGCGATTCGATCTACCTGCCGAAAGGCAACTGGATCGACTACTGGACAGGCGAGAAGCTCGCCGGAGGCCGCGAGGTGCAGCATACGGTTCCCGACAACCGGGCCGGCCTGTTGTTTGTCCGCGAAGGCGCCATCA
Source organism: Parabacteroides sp. AF48-14 (assembly GCF_003477465.1). NCBI lineage: Bacteria > Pseudomonadati > Bacteroidota > Bacteroidia > Bacteroidales > Tannerellaceae > Parabacteroides > Parabacteroides sp. AF48-14. The sequence continues at coordinate 31,977 of NZ_QUDI01000023.1, read as the reverse complement.
TCCCGTTCCAAAAGGAAATGCAGTATATCGGCGAGAAGCCCCTGGACACCTTAATGGTGAAAGTCTTCCCCAAAGGAACCACCTCCTACACGATGTATGAAGACGACGGCCTCACCTACAACTTCGAAACGGGCGCCATCGCCGCCACCCGCTTCGAATGCAGGCAAAGCGGGCAAAAGATCGAGTTCACCGTCTTCCCCGTCGAAGGCTCATACGACGGCATATACCGGTCGCGGACATACGAACTGGAGATCGACGCCTCGCAGCGCCCCACCCAAGTACAGGTAAACAACGTCCCCGTAACCGACTGGCAGTACAGCGACAACAACAAGGTGCTCGTCACCCTGCATCAAAACGATATCAAGAACAAGGTCAGTTGCATCATAAATTGAATGATGATTTAGCACATCATTCAATTCAACCTGTTCCGTTCCTCCTTATGATAATGTTCGATCAGATATAAGGTTTTGGCAAGAGATGGGAATATAGGGAGTATCACAGGACGATCCGGATCCCATTCCGGGTCGTCCGTTATTATTTCAGAAAGCGGACCGGCCTGCATAAGCACGGTCTGCGCCGGGGTAACTGCTGTGGCAATAAAGCTTTTTTCGGCAGGTAATAATACAAAATATCCTTCGTCTACTTCTATGACCGGGGCCTGTTCCCTGCTAAGGACAGCCACCTTTCCGGACGAAACAAACAGTAACACATTGCCGGTGTCTTCGGTATTGCATAAAACCTCGCCTGCCTTTGCCATTCTACATTCGAACTGGTTAGGGAAGTGTTTTATCATATTTAATCAATCAGGGTTTATCCGAGCTAAGCATCGCTTTTCGTTTGGGCAGATACTGGAGCATCCCTTTTGAATATTCAATCTGGTGCTTTCCATTATCATCAGCATAGATTACGTAGTATTCGATATCCGGCAACGAGGCGGCCATCTGCCGTGCCTTCTCCAATCCCATCGCCATGAAAGCCGTTGCATAGGCGTCGGCGGTCATGCAGTCGTCGGCAACGATTGTTGCGCTCAACACGCTCTGCTGGGCGGGATAGCCGGTTCGCGGATCGATCGTATGGGCATATTTCTTGCCATCTTTGATGTAGAAGTTGCGGTAGTTGCCCGAAGTGGCGATCGCCCCTTTCCGGCATAACTGGATGACCTCGTCGTACTTGTTCACGACGCCCGTCGAGTCGTCTTCCGGCAGGTTGATACCGACACGCCAGCACGCGCCATTCTGGTTGACGCCCTTCATCATCACCTCGCCGCCTATGTCGACCATGTAATTCTCCACCCCCTCGCGTTCGAGCAGGCGGGCAATCACGTCGCACGAATACCCCTTGGCGATGGCGGAACAGTTGAGCAGCAGCTCGGGTCGTCTTTCACCACCCGCCGGCCGTCCAGATGCACCTTTTGGTAACCGACGAACGCCCGCAAGCTGTCGATCATCTCCGGCGTCACGCTCTCTTTCTTGCTGAACCCGAATCCCCAGACGTTGACCAGTGGGGCGCAGGTGATGTCGAAAACGCCATCCGAGTTACGCGAAACTTCCATCGATTTGTTGAACACTTCCGTAAACCAATCGTCCACCTCCACCGTGTCGTTGTTATTGACCTTTGCGATGATCGAATTGGGATTGAACGGATTAAGAGACAGGTTAAATTGTTGCAACTCTGCGTCGATTTTGTCTGTCAGGATCTGCGGCGCCTCATACTTGATGTTGTATAAGGTATGAAACACAGTGCCGCTCTCTTCGAAATATTGCTTTTTACTATTGCATGAAATGAAGGAGGTAACCCCTAAAAGTACCAATAAATGAATTAGCCTATACATTTTTGTATCATTTTGTGTACAAAGATACAAAAAAACACGTACCTCCCGAAACCCCCAAATCTGCCCGAAACGTAAAAAAGCCCAAAATGCGACAAAAGGATAGGTTCATTATCAAGCTGTTACGAAACTGCAATTACCCTTCAAAAGAGGTACTATGGAAGGGCTGTAACCCTCTATTGATAAGGGCTGGGAAGCACTTTTAAAATGACGAATGAAACGTACGTTTTTATTAGTCATTTTATCAGAGCATATAATTTCTAATATTCATCTAAACAAAACTATCATGCTAAAAAAGTAAAGCCGGGTAAGCTCCGGGGCAACACGAACCCGAATAACCTGACAGCCGACGAAAACGATTACACGCTCAGTATAATCGGAGGTATGACCTATACACTGGACGACCTGGCGCAACTGGTCGTCAACAGCGGAATCACGACGCAGCGCAAGGAACAGCTGCTCGAAGACTTCCTTCTGGTGGCAGAAAAAGGCGTCGAGATGGGGTTGCAGGGCAATAACATCAACTTCGACCTCTTCACCCTCCGCTTCGGCGTGAAAGGCGTCTTCAACTCCGCTAACGAACCGTTCACGCGGCCCAAGCACGAGGTGACCGCCTCGATGTCGGTCGGTCCCGACGTCCGTAAGGCGATGTTGGAAACAATGGTCGAAAATATGGGCCCGGCACAGCATTACGCCCAGATGGACACCATCATCAACACCGTCAACGGCGAAGTGAACAAGAGCCTCACCTCCGGCCAGGTGCTCGAAGTCAAAGGCGTCAACCTCGCCTTGAAAGGCGACGACGAGTCGGTCGGCATCTACATCCAGGAAGTGGGCGCTGCGGACGACACCCGCATCAAAGCAACCGTCGTCCTCAACAACGAACCGAAACGCCTTATGTTCATGGTGCCCGGCGGGTTGAAGCTCAGCAGTATGTATCAGTTGGTGCATATCACACAGGCAGGGGCAAACACCAATCGCGCCATACAGCTTAAAGCGCCTCGCATTGAGTTTAGCAGCAAGCAGTTGAAATGTACTGACGGCACTCCGGATAGCGGTGTAGAACGCCCCGGCATTTTGTAGGAGGGTGCGATTACTTATAACTAATCGTATGCGATTGCTTACCACTAATCGGGTGCGATTACTTCTAACCAATCGGGTGCGATTAGTGGTAAGCACTACCACCCGATTACAAATCACAACAAATTATTCATTAAGCATATTAAACAATGAGGACAACATTACTGATAGCACTCACCCTGCTTTTTACGACTTATATTTACGGACAGGAGAGAACAAAAACGCTTGATTTAACACAGGGAAGCATTACGATAACCGAAACAGGATATACACAGAATACTACACAAGGGACTAAACAGGAAACGAAGTTTACAGGCAGTTATGTGATTACACAGAGCAATTCGAGTAGCAACACTACAAATACGATTGATGTCAAAAGTGGGACGCATACTATTACGCTGAATGGAATATGGGCCACTAACAGTAAAGCTGATCATTCCCCCCTTTCTTTGTTTGAAGGTGTAGAGGCAACTCTGTTTCTTACTGGGGAAAATAGATTGGGAAGTTGGATAGATGATAATACATGCTTACATGTTCCATCTGATGCAACTCTGACTATAAAAGGAGATGGGTTGCTAAAGACTAATTCCCAAAAAGGAGCTGCTATTGGTGGTAACAGTGGTGAACACTGTGGCAAAATAATAATTGAGAGTGGTACGATTGAAATAAGTGTTAATAGTTCTGGAGCTGGAATTGGTGCAGGCGCTGGAAGTTCTACCCCCAATACAGGTGAAATAATAATTAATGGTGGAAATATACATGTTGGAACAGGGTATAATACTACAACAGGAGCTTTTATTGGTGGTAGCGAAGGTTGCGATGGGGGAACGATTACAATCTGTGGAGGTAATATATACGCACCAAGCTATGCGGGCGGTGCCGCTATTGGAGGTGGCAAAGGTGGCGGTGCCGGAGATATTACTATTACGGGAGGGCTGGTGAAGGCACGTGGAGACTCTGGCGGCTCTGCTATTGGTTCCGGTGCAGGCTATACAGATTCAGGCTCTGGTGGTACAATCAAGATTTCCGGAGGAGTGGTGGATGCATCTACCTATGACGATGCCAACACTGCCCCTATAGGAGGAACCAATACGGCAGTTGAGATCACGGATAAAGCGGTTGTCTTTGCCTATAACACAAAAAAAGATGATAACACCGGGATAAGCAGCACAACAGGCGAGAGCCAATGGAAAGGCATCGTGTTTAAAGGTAAGACCGGTAAAGTTTATGGAAATGATGTAACCTTGAGTGAGAATGTGGTCATACCCGACGGTTTTACTTTGACGGTAGATGAGGGCAAGAAACTGACGGTGGCGGAGGATGCGATTGTGGTGAACAAAGGGACGATTGTTTGTTCGAATGGAACGCTGGAAAATAGCGGGACTATTGTGAATAAAGGGACTTTCACCGGGACTATGACATCCGGTAGCAACAGCGTAGTAACAGCACTTGCCTTATCGGCAGATATGTTTGTTCCTAACCCCATACCGGATTATGTTTATACCGGCAAAACGATAAAGCCGGGGGTGACGTTGAAAGGGGGACTTGGCAATGAGGATGTTTATAGTGTGTCGTATTCAGATAACACCAATATCGGAAAAGGCAAGATTAAGGTTACGGCCAATGAAGGTACATGGCTTACCGGTAATCCTTTGGAGTTATCTTTTACTATAACCAAAGCCCCTTTGACCGTCGCCCCTAAAGAGGGACAGATTCTCTATAAAGGGGAGACGATCGAGTATGAGACATACGGGGAGATAAAAGACAAGGCTGTGGCGTTCAGCGGTGCGCTTAGTATCAGTAATAAGGTTATCGACAAAGGCACGCTTGAACTGACAACAGAGAGTGCAGCTATTTATGAACTGAAATTCCTCACAGGCGTAAAAGCTACTCATTTCGATATAAAGCCTGAGGATGCAGACGTAACGCTTACCCCGAACGGCAGTAACGGATGGTTTACGACCACAGAGGGGATTACTTTTACGGCACCTGACGGGTTCACGATAGCACAGGTAAACGGCGATGCTTCTACCCCGACTTACGGTGAAAGCTTTGTCTTTGCCAATGCCGAAGGAACCAACACCGTCTCCTACAGCCTGCAACGAAATGGGACAACGTATAGCAAGAGCAAAGAGGTTAAGATCGACCATACCGCCCCGGCAATCACAGCGAATGATCCGGTAATCGACAAGCTGAAAGCAACCTTCACCCTGACGGATGCCACAAGCGGCATCGCTTCCTACAGTTACAAGCTGGATGGTGGTACAGAGCAGACAGAAAAGGTAGAAGATGCACCAAAGAACAGCTGCCAGCTTGTTATAGAAAACACTGCCGGTTCCCACACGTTGGTATTGACAATTACGGACGTCGCCGGGAATGAGGTTACCTACGACAACCTCTCTTTCAACCTGCTGGCCGACCTGACCGTTACCCCTGAAAAGGATCAGAAGCTCTATAAGGGTGAATCGATCCTGTATGAAGTAACCGGCATTCTCGATGGCGACGAACCCTTGACGGGCGCATTGGAGTTGGAAGAGAGTGGCACAGACGGTATCCGGACCATCAAAAAAGGCACGCTTACCCTAAAGGAAGAGTATAAGACTAAATATGCCCTGACCGTCGTCGAGTCCGTTACGGCCACTTATGTCAATACCGACCCCTCCACGATAGATATCACGTTGGATGAAGCCGGTGGCAACGATGGCTGGTACACCACCGAAGGCGGCATCATCTTCGCCGCCCCCGCCTCCGGTGACTTCGTGATCGCCCTCACAGGCAGCGAACTGAAAGCCGACCCGGCGTACGAAAGCAGCTTTACCTGGTCGACCGAAGGCAGCTATACCGTCAAATACAACCTGCGCCGCACCACGACGGAGATCGTCTACGAGAAGACCAAGGATGTGAAGTACGACCATACCGCCCCGGCCCTGAAAGACGGTGCCCCGACAGTCTCCTACCTCGAAGCCACCTTCACCCTGACCGACGCCACAAGCGGCATCGCCTCCTACAGCTACACGCTGGATGATGGCAGCACAGACCCCGCCAACGTCGGGCACAATGACAATGTAAACGGCGACCCCGAAGCTCCTTCACCGTAACCGGCACCGCAGGCAGCCATACCCTGTCATTGACCGTGAAAGACGTCGCCGGCAATGAGGCCACCTACGCCGACATCACCTTCGAACTGAGGACCGCCCCGTCCCGCCACCCGTTCCCCCCGTCACTCCCGGCGGCGACGATGACGACGACCCAAGCGGCGACAATCCCGGAGGTGACACTCCCGGCGGCGATACCCCTGGTGGTGACACCCCTGGTGGTGACACTCCTGGCGGTGATATCCCTGGCGGCGATACCCCCGACGACCCAACCTCCAACGCCGCCATCAACGGCGAAGTACAGGTAAAGGCCCTCGGCTCTACCTTATATATATACACCCCGAAAGAAGAAACGCTTTCCGTCTACACCCTCACCGGCCACCTGTTGAAACAACAGCGCACCACCGGCAGCACGGAACACCGCCTCCCCGCCGGCTTGTATCTCGTCCGGGTGGACGGCAGGACGTATAAGGTGGTGATCAGGTAGAGGATGATTTAACGGTGTGTAGAGATGCACGGCCGTGCATCTCTACTCGTGCCGCAGGCTCTCTTTTGCCGTCCGTTTCAACGGACGGTTATAAGGATTAGGAGGCAGAGCCTCTTCCTCTGTGGGCTTTAGCCCCTTTTATAAAGGGCTGTCCTGTAAATCATTGAAAGGGGTTGAAACCCACAGAGGAATCCGGCAAAGCCGAGGACTTATCAATCCGTTCGTTGAAACGAACGGCAAAAGAGAGCCTGAGGCATGGGGCAGCGCCCCATTAAGAGATATACCGTTAAATCATCATTTGTTCTTATGTTCTTTTGTCCAGCCCTCCCTATATTCCAATTAAATCCCTATCTTTGTCCATACATTAATTTATAACAAATTACAACTATGACAAAATTAAGTAACCTTACGCCCAAAGTCAACCAGCCCGCCAAAACCGGCCGGGTACGGAAAAGCCAAGCCTTATCCAATCATGACAACTGGAACCCCAACAAACCTTTCCATGTTACCCAAGAGGAACTCTGGAACCATATCCATGAGATCGAACAGGGGCCGTTTATGACCTTAGATGAGGGTTTCAAACAGTTTGAACAATGGAAAGCGGAATTCCTAAGAAGTCGATTATAGCAAGCAGTGTTTTTTGGGAAAGTTATAGCAATGTATATGAACAAGGCCTTGACTTATTTGGATATTTCCAAGCAGAAGCTTATATCTGTAAGATAAAATCTGCTTTGTACGAATTAGACAGGACTTATCCCTATTACCCCGAATGCCGTCACTTGACTACGAAAACCCGTATGTACCGGAACATCATTCTGGATTCCCACCTGATTATTTACCGTATTTGCGAGGAGCGCATTGAGGTGTTGGACATCGTTCATGCCGCTTCCAGCATCAAACGGATCAAGCAAACCAGGAATATCCATATAGACTAAAAGTGCCCTGTTCTCGCATCAAGCGTAGGAACAGGGTATTTTTATACAAACAAACTCAACAACAACGCCAACCCGAATCCCCCTAACGCGATGATCGTTTCCATGACTGTCCATGATTTGAGTGTCTGGACCTCTGTCAGCCCCAAGTATTTGCCGACCAGCCAGAAGCCGCTGTCGTTGACGTGTGAGAGGATGGTGGCGCCGGAGGCGATCGAGATCACAATCAAGGCGCAATGCATATCCGAAAGGCTATAGGCACTCAGTATAGGACCGACAATCCCGCTGCCGTAATCATCGAGACTGTGGCAGAGCCCAGGATGATACGGACTGCCGCTGCAATGATAAAGGCGAGTATGATCGGCGGGAACTGCGTCCTTGAGATCAGTTGTGCCAGTACATCGCCGACACCGCTGTCGATCAGCATCTGTTTGAATGCCCCTCCCGAACCGATAATCAGGATAATCATGCCCGCCGGAGCCAGTGCCTTCGTACTGATGTCGAGCAGCTCTTTACGGGTGTAGCCCCGCCGTGTGCCCAATAACCAGGCGGCAATCAGTGTCGCAAGGATCAGCGCCGTGAACGGATGCCCCAGGAAAGAGGTCACTTCGTAGAAGATTCCTTTCCCCATATATCCCAGCTTGATAAACAGTTCGACCATCGATTTAATCACCATCAGGAACAGCGGGATGCCGATAATGGCAGACACCATGCCGAAGGAGGGGAGGGAATGGGCTTCGTCCGTCCGGTCTCCTTTCTCCAACTCTTCCATCACGTGGGGTGGCGGCGCGACATATATCTTGTTCCCTATATATTTCCCGAACAACGGGCCCGCTAAGATAGCAACAGGCAAGCCGATGATCGCCCCGACCAGGATCACCCATCCCAAGTCGGCCCCTAACATATCGGCAACCGCCACCGGACCGGGTGTAGGCGGGATAAACGTATGTGTCACAGCTAACCCCGCCAGTAGGGGAATGGCATAGAATAAAGTCGATTTCTTGGTGTCTTTCGCCAATGCATAGACGACCGGCACGAGGATGATGAAGCCCACATCGAAGAACACGGGGATCGCAATCAGGAACCCGGCGAACGACAGGCTCCAATGCGCCTTCTCTTTCCCGAAACGGCGGATCAGTGTCTTGGCTATCGCTTCCGTTCCGCCGGATGCTTCGAGTATCTGGCCGAAGATGCTGCCGATGCCGACAACTGTTGCCACAAAGCCCAATGTCCCGCCCAGGCCGCTTTGGATGGAGTCGGTCACCTTCCCTAACGGCATGCCGGAGGCGATACCTAAGAACATGGCCGTGATCAGCAGCGAGAGGAAGGGATGCAGTTTGATCCATAATACCAGTACAAGCAACAGTCCGATAGCCAGTACCGTGACTAACAGTAAAGTTGCCGGATCAGCCATGGCGGGTATCCTCCATATAAGCACCCTTCATCGGCGAAACGCTGTTGCGGGTGAAAATACTCAGAATACCAGTGTTGAAGCGTGGAGCGGGTTGCACCCAATTCGCACGCCGTTCGGAGAGGATTGCTTCCATCTCTTCGGGACTTTTGGGGATACCGCCGGTTCCGGTAATGTCGAGCCTGCGGGCGGGGATGTCGATACGGATCAGGTCGCCGTTTTCCACCAGGGCGATGGGGCCGCCCTCAGAGGCTTCGGGGGAGACATGGCCGATGGCAGGGCCGCGCGTGGCACCCGAAAAGCGTCCGTCTGTGATCAGAGCGATTGTTTCGATCAGTTCGGGGTCGGAGGCAATGGCCTCTGTCGTGTAGAACATTTCGGGCATACCGCTTCCTTTGGGTCCTTCGTAGCGGATGAAGACGCTTCGCCCGGCTGGATGTCTTTGGTCAGTACGGCTTGGAGGGCGTCTTCTTCGCAACCGAATACGCGTGCTTTCAAGGTCGCCTGCATCAGCTTGGGCGAGATGGCGGCATGTTTGACGACGGCGCCTTCCGGTGCGAGGTTGCCCGTCAGGATGGCGATGGCGCCTTGTGCCCGGATCGGGTTATCGAGGGGTTTGATGATGTCGGATATTTTTACGCCGAGGGCTTGCAGGTATTTACGGCATCCTTCGTAGAAGCCGCTCTGCTTCAGGGTGTCGAGGTTTTCACCTAACGTTTTGCCTGTTACGGTCAGTACGTCCAGATGCAGGAACTCTTTGATCTCTTCCATGATGGCGGGGACGCCGCCTGCATACCAGAAATATTCGCCCGGCCAGAAACCGCTGGGGCGGATGTTGAGGAGGAACGGGATCTTACGGTGGATTTCGTCGAACAGTTCCGGGGGCAGTTGGATACCTAATTCGTGGGCGATTGCCGGCAGGTGCAGGAGGCTGTTGCTCGAACCGGCTATGGCGGCGTGTACCATGATGGCATTCTCGAATGCCTTGCGTGTCATGATATCCGATGGCTTCAGGTCCTCTTTGGCCAGTTCGGTCGCCCGGTAGCCGGCTTGGCGGGCCATCTCTTTCAGGTAGTGGATTTGTGTCGGGATCAGGGCTGAACCCGGTAGGGCGATCCCCAATGCTTCTGCCATGACCTGCATCGTGGAGGCTGTCCCCATAAAGGAGCAGGCGCCGCATTCGGGGCAGGCATCCCGTTTGTAGACCATGAATTGCTCTTCACTGATTTCCTTCCGTTCGTATTGGGCGCTGTAGGTGCCGATCTGTTCGAGGGTGAGCAGGTTCGGACCGGCTTTCATGATGCCTCCCGGTATGAAGACGGCGGGCATGTCCAACCGTACGATCGCCATCAGGTGGGCGGGAACGGATTTATCGCAGCTGGCAATGTAGACGCCTGCGTCGAAGGGGGTTGCTTTTACGTGGATTTCCATCATGGCGGCCATGATGTCGCGGGAGACGAGCGAGAAGTTCATGCCGTCGTGTCCCTGTGCTTCCCCGTCGCAGATATCGGTCACGTAGTAGTTGGCGGCCCGGCCTCCTCCGTCGTTCACGCCTTTGCCGGCTTCGGCGACCAGCTGGTCGAGGTGGGCGCTGCCCGGATGGCTGTGTCCGTAGCTGCTTTCCACGATGATTTGCGACTTACCGAGGTCTTCGATGCTCCATCCGCTTCCTAACCGGAGCGAATCCAATTCCGGAGCTAATTTACGTAATTGTTGGCTTTTCATGGTATATATTTTTACAATGTCTGATAGCAGGTCCGGATATATAGCGTTGCCGGCTATTATTATCCGTTGAAATAGAGATGCTCGATCAGTATCTTGGTGCCGATAGCGATGAGTATCAGGCCGCCGATCAAGTCCAGCTTGAGGTTGATCTTACGGCCGAAATGGTTACCGAAGTAAACGCCGAACGCCGAGATCAGGAATGTCACCACACCGATTGTCAATGCTTCCAATGCGATGGTCGATTCCAGGCAGGCCAGCGAGATGCCGATGGCCAGTGCATCGATGCTTGTCGCAATGCCCAAACCGCAGAGTGTCTTGTAGCACAGTGGGTTTGTCTTGCTGTCTTCTTCTTTCTCCCGGGTGCTTTCATATATCATTTTGCTTCCCAGGTAGAGCAACAGCAGGAATGCGATCCAGTGGTCGAATGCCGTGATATATTTCTTGAAGCTCATGCCCGCCAGATACCCTGCAAGGGTCATGCCGGCCTGAAAAACTCCCATCACACAGCCGATCTTCAGCATGTGGCGATGTTTATAGTTTTGTATAAGAGCCCCTCCAGTAACAGAAACTGCGAGACTGTCCATCGACAATCCCACAGCCAGTAATACTATTTCTATAAATGACATAAAACAATCATATCTCTGTTTCTATTTTGTATTTGTTCCTGTTCGGTGAATCCCTTGATATCAGTTCTCCGATGAATCCGGCCAGAAACAGTTGGGTCCCGACTATCATTGCGGTCAGGGAGATGTAGAAATAGGGTGAATTGGTTACCAACGGCCTCAATTCGCCGGAACAGATAGAGATCAGCTTCGCGCTTAGCACGATTACCAGTGCTACGAAACCGATAAAGAACATGACGCTTCCCCATAACCCGAAGAAGTGCATCGGCTTCTTGCCGAACTTGGACGTGAACCACAGTGTGATCAGGTCCAGGTAACCGTTGACAAAGCGGTCCAGCCCAAACTTGGTCGTTCCGTATTTCCGTGCCTGGTGCTGCACTACTTTCTCGCCGATCTTGTTGAATCCGGCAATCTTGGCCAGATAGGGGATATAGCGGTGCATATCGTTATACACCTCGATATTTTTGATCACGATATTCTTGTAGGCTTTCAGTCCGCAGTTGAAATCGTGCAGGTTCTTGATGCCTGAGAATTTACGTGCCGTTGCATTGAACAGCTTGGTAGGGATCGTCTTTGTCAGCGGGTCGTACCGTTTCTTTTTCCAGCCGGATACCAGGTCGTAGCCGTCTTCGGTGATCATCCGGTACAATTCCGGTATCTCGTCGGGACTATCCTGCAAATCGGCATCCATTGTGATGACCACGTCTCCCGTAGCCAAGCGGAAACCGCAGTTCAAACCGGGGGATTTTCCGTAGTTACGGCGGAATTTGACAGCCCGTACCACATCGGGCGCTTTGCTCTTTAATGATTCTATCACTTCCCAAGAGTTGTCCGTACTCCCGTCGTTAATAAAGATTACTTCGTAACTGAAATTATGTTCTTTCATCACCCGCTCTATCCATGCAAACAATTCGGGTAGAGACTCGGCTTCATTGTACAGTGGTATAACTACTGATATGTCCATTATTTGTTTTTATTTGCTTCTTATTGTTCTTCCGGCACCGGACCTGCTGTTTGCTTGCGGCAGACCAGCGCTGCTACCGGTACGGATAATATGATTCCGTAAAATATATTATTGAAAATACCTTGAATAGCCATATGGATGGGAGTGAAGTTGGTACGGCTGATTGCGTCGATCACTTCACTGCTGACATTTGCATTCTTTAGTGCAATCATTGCCTGGTTCATCGTGTTGCTGATGAAGTCGGGCGGAGCGATAAACTGGAAGAAGATGAAATGTTCGATCGAAACGATTAATGCCGCAAAGAAGTACAGCATGATCCCGAATCGCCAGGCATGGAAAAAACTGATATTCCCACCGATATCCTGCCGGTAGCGTTTAGTCATGTAGTAGGCGATAAAGGGGACGGCAATGCATAATAGTTCATATATATAGATGAGTGCCGGGATGGAATATCCGAAAATAAGGAACAGATATTTGATTACCCAAAAGATTCCCATAGCCAAGCCATAAGACATCGCACTTTTCAACAGTAAACCTTTATTCTCTTCCATGACAATGCTGTTTTTATGTTCTCATCAGCAAAATTAATCCTTTTGCGAGAATATGCAATACGATATAAATAAAAAAGAGGAAGCTTCTTCATAAAACTTCCTCTTCTTATTACCTGACAATTGACAATTTCTACTTGTCAATTCTTTTGAGCCTCTTGTCGGATTCGAACCAACGACCCCGAGATTACAAATCACGTGCTCTGGCCAACTGAGCTAAAGAGGCAGGTGGGTAAGCTTACTACATCGCGCCGCTACAACCAAGTACCCTTGCTGCGGTCAAGCCCTGGGGGATTCCGAGGGAGCATGCCGTGTAGGACTTACCCGGGTGCAAAAGTAGATATTATTTTTTACAAAGCAAGCGCTTTTCTGTCTTTAGCGTGATATTTGTTTCTAATAGCTTGGAAGCCTTTTATTTCTGTAATGGTTAAAAAATATGTAATGCCAGGATCTCCTGTAAAATGGTATTGCAGTACTTAATTTGTTCTTATGTTCTTTTGTCCAAAACATCCCGCTTTCCGGATATTATACCGGTAGACAAGGCAGGCAGTGATGAAATAGAAGATGCACTGTACCCAAAGAGTTATGTATTCCGACTGTATTTCTACTATCGAGGCACCCATCGAATTCAGTTTGACGTATGCCATTGTGGCCGGGGCTGCCGGGATCAGGTAGTGCGTGAGCTTCCAGTACCAGGGCATCAGTTCCAATGGATAGGAAACACCGGAGAGGAAGATCAGGCCGACAGAAAAGAAAGCGATCATTAATAAGGGAGCATCACCATCGGTGAAAAAGAGTGAGGCAGTCAGCCCGAAGAAGCTGGTGGCCATCAAGAAAGGGATCATCAACATAATGATATACAGGGGGTGCCCGATATCCGGGAGCCCGAACATATAAGGGATCAGTCCCAGGAGGAAGAGGGCGAAGACAGCATAAAGGATGCCATAGACAAACGTTTTCCCGATCACCACCTGCGCCATTTTTCCGAAGGAGAGATTAACGGGTGTTCCGGCCAGACGGACGATCGAGCCGCTGTGCCGTTCGTCACCGCTCACCATGCCGATGACCATAAGGAGGGTCTGGAACATGATAACGATAAGGACGGCAGGTATCAGGTAAGTGCCGTAACCTTTGGTCGGATTGTAGAGGGCTGTACCCACGACGTTGACCGCCTGAGCTGCCGACAGTTTCGCGGCTGACTGGCTGGGGAGAAAGACAAACATCTCCGGCCGGTAATCATCATTCAAAGCCAGCATGGACGAGGCACTGGCTTCCTGGAGGGCAAGGTAATAGAGGAAGGCACTCGTCGATTCGTAGACAATAAAGATGGACTGCTCACCCCTGCCGACACGATCCTCGAAGTCTTCCGGGAGATACAGGATGCCGGCCACGAGGTCTTGTTTCATCATATCGCGGGCTTCGGGGTATTCGACGCTTGTTGTCACGATATTGACCTGTGGGGTGGCATTCAGCAGGCGGACATATTTGCGGCTCAGTTCGCTATGGGAACGGTCGACAACGGCAACCGGGACTTTGCGCACCAGGTCCGGAGCATACATATAATTATACAATAATCCGTACATGAATATGCCGCCCATCAGTACGAGCAGGATGGCAAAACTGCCGGCAATCGTCTTGAACTCTTCGCGTATGATAGATAGTAATTTCATATTCATCTCTATTTATTCGTGTTATCGGTATTCCAGGACCAGCTTTCGACCGGCAACGCCCACTTGGGTGAAAGAACCGCTTTCTTCAGCCGAGGCAATAATAACAGCGCCGGAAGCAGAAAGGCCGCGAGTGCTGCGAAGTTGACCCATGTATAGGCAAAGCCGTAATCTCCATAAAGGAGGTTCTGATAGATTTCGGTAAAGTGGCGGACGGGGAACAGGTATGAGGTGTAATAGACAGGCGCATACATCGAAGGCGCAGGAAAGGTTACTCCGGAAAGCGTTGCCCCGAGCGATCCTACCATCGACACGATACTGATAATCAGACTAAGTGCAGGAAAGAGGGAAAAGATAAACAGGCCGAGGGCTTGCGTGGAGATGACAAACAGAATCGCCGTCCCGTTAAGCGGCCAGAAGCCACAGCTGAAAGGGATGTGCATGACACCGAACATCACGTAATTTGCCAAGATACTCATCAGGCTAAAAATGACGGTATAAGGCAGTAGCTTCCCGCCTACCGCCACCACTATATTTCCGCCTGCCGCCGAGAGCCACTCGCGTCCGGTCCCGAACTTGATCTCGCTACCGACAGCATAGACTGTGGTCAGCAGGATAATGACCTGGAAGAAGATAAAGAAAAAGGGGTTGCTCAAGTAGATCGAGTAGTCCAGGTCAGGATTGAACAGGGGATGGTTGCTGGCCCGGACGGGGATGAGAAAGGTCGTAATCTGCTCTTCATCGATCCCTAAGGCTGTGGCCTGCATCACGATCGGTCCGGTGGATATCTGACGGAGCACGGTTTCAAAAGCGCCGTGCACCTCGCCGCCGACACTAAGAAGGGCGTAATGGTAGTAATAGGCCAAGGTCGCCTCGCGCCCGGCGGTGGCATCCGCTTCAAAATTGTTGGGGATGACGAGATAGCCGTATATCTCTTTCGTCTGGGTTGCGCGGCGGGCTGCCTCTTGATCTGCATAATGTTTTGTGACCTTAAAAGTCGGGACTGCCTCCACTTGCCGGACGACTTCACGGGAGAGGGCCGTCTCATCCTGGTCGACAATGCCTACAGGGATGTTCTCCATCTGTCCGTTTCCAAAGATTGTGGACATAAAGAAGATACAAAACAGCGGCAGCACAATGCACACCCCGAAGTAAAGACGGCGCGACACCATCCGGTCGAGTTCCCGGCGGAGGACGGATTGAAAGGCGTTATGTTTGTTTGAAATCATCTTTTACCTGTTTTATCTATATCTTTTAAATCAACCAGTACCGACATTCCGGGCCGCAGGCTTCTACCTTGTTAACAGGCAGGGCATGAACCTCGAACGTCTTCAAGTCATAGCTTCCTGTCTGCTTGGTTGATTTCCAGGTGGCGAAGCTGCCCAAGGGACTGATATAGTTAATCCGGAATTCGATACCTTTCTTGTCGATTGCCGGGACATCGGCCGTAAACATCCCGCCCATCCGGAAGAAAGGCAGGCGGTCTTCGCGGACATTCAGGACGACATGCACGTCGTCGAGCACGATCAAGTTCATAATGGGCATCCCTGCTCCGACAAGTTCCCCCCGTTTGGGGAAGATTGTCGAGATCTGGCCGGATTCGGGAGCTGTCAAGCGGGCATCCTGAAGGAGGGCGGCTACCTCTTCGACAGAGCCTTTAGCTGCGTTCACTAAGGAACGGGCACTCTCCTTATCCTGTATCTGCGCACCGTCGAGAGCCAGTTGGTATTGGTTCCAGGCGGCCCGCTCTCCGGCAAGGGCGGCATCGTACAGGGCTTTCACCTCATCGCGCCGTTGGGAGGTGACAACACTGTCCCGATACAGGGCTTCGATACGGGTGTAGGTTGTCTTTGCCAGTTCCAGGTCCGATTTGGATTTGTTCCAGAGCTGCTGGGCGGTGGCAATGATCTGTTTGCGCGTTCCCTCATCCACCTTCTGGTGTTGGAAACGGGCGATATTCTCGAGGGCGTTCACCTGTTGGTATTTGGCGAGTGCTTCGGGGCTGTTGATGACGACAAGGGTGTCGCCCGCCTTGACCCACTGCCTTCTTCCACCAGGAATGTGTCGATACGGCCGGGCAGCTTTCCGGAGATGCGTATCTCGGTTGCTTCGATTTCTCCTTGCAGGATCACAGGTTTGTTCCTAAGCAGTATCATACCTGCAAAGGATATAAGGATGACGGCGACCAGCACCACAAGAAAGGCGACCGTCAGGTATTTCTTCGTTTTATCCATGACTATACGGTTTTATTGTTATAATATCTCTGTTTTGCCATCCATCCGGTATTGGTGGAAAGCTTCGGGAATGCCACAAAGGGAGAGCAGGTTGGCAAGTGCCACGTCGTACTGGTAGTAGGCGAGCAGGAAGGCTGTCTTCACCTTCGAGAGCATCACTTCGGCGTCCACCACATCGGAAGAGGTGGCCATACCTTCCTTGAACGATTTCTCACGGATGCGGACCAGTTCGGTGCTCATCTCGAGCGTCGTGTTCAGCGCTTTGACATTGTCCATTGCGTTCTGCATCTGGGTATAGAACTTATCCACGCCTACCTGCAGGTCGGTTACGGCTTTGTCTTTGCCAATCGCCAGAGACTGGCTGGTGAGGCGTGCCTGCCGGATGCGCTTCTCGCGATCGAGGCCGTCAAAGATATTCCAGGTGAAACCGACACCGATCATCGTACGGGGCATCAGGTATTTATCCAGTCCATCTGCATAAAGAGTCTGCTTGCCGATCAACGCGATGTTGGGGAGGTAGCCTGTCCGGCCGATCTTCAACTGGTTGTCGGCGATGTTCTCCTGCAGCTTCAGTTGGTTGACGAGATAGTTGTTGTAAGGAATCATCTCCTTGAAATAACCGGCGGAGGGAACGCTTTCGTTGATGAAAAGGGATGTTGTCGTACGGATATCCTTGCCGTCTTCTATGTTGATCAGGCTCTTCAGTGCCTGGGCGGCCACATCGAGGTCTTTCCGGGCAGATTCGAGTTCGCGCTTCGCCTCTTCCATGCTAACCTGGGCGACAAGGCGTTCGGCCCGGTTGATCATGCCTTGCTGTTCCAGTTTCAGGGCTTGTTCGTAATGGGTTTGCAGGGAATTGTAGGTTTCTGCTTTCACCTCCACGACACGTTGGCCGAGGCGCAGGCCGAAGTAGCATTCGATCAGTTTGCCCTGTTCGGTAGCGCCGACCTGTTCACGGTTGACCTCGGCTACAGAGACGAGTGTCTTGCCGATTTTACTGGCATAGATGCGTTTGCCACCTGTAAAGATGGGCCAGGTCAGGCTGGTATTGATCGACGTGATGTTCTGCGAGACGAGGGGCAGCGTCAACGTGTTCTGTCCGATCTTGTCGAGAAGGGAAGAGATCAGCTGGTCATCCGGGATGATCGAATGGATATACTCTTTGGCGGGGTCGGTGAACTGGTTCAGGGGTTGGCGTACCTCGACAGGGTTCGACATATGCACATAAGCGCCCGAAGCACTGACCGAAGGATACCAGAAGGCATTTAGTTTCTGATGTTCGTTCTTCGCCATCTCCACCTCCTTTCCGGCTATTTTCAGGCTCCTGTTCCCGCTTTGCAGTAGGGTAAGGGATTGCTCCAGCGATAGTTCCACCGTCTCGGTCTGTGCAGAGGCAAAGGCAGGAAGAAGCGACAGCAGGACGATGCCGAAGTGCGTAAAGTTATAAATCATAAGTGCGTCTAAATTTAGTTTGTGCGAAATTTATGATCTATAACAAGGCGATCGCCTTTATTGTTCCCCTACACCTGTCGTTTCCTCTTCAGGTCAGGCAGGAACCAGGTGACCAGTCCGATCAGCGGCATATAGCCACAGACATTGTAGACCGCTTCTATTCCATAATGGTCAGCCAGATTCCCTAATACGGCCGATGCGATCCCCGCCACCCCGAAAGCAAATCCGAAAAACAGGCCGGAGATCAATCCTAATTTATAAGGTAATAACTCTTGTGCATATACCAATATTGCGGGGAAAGCAGACGACAAAGTCAACCCGACACAAAAACTAAGGACTGCCGTCAGGAAGAGGTTGTCTACATGAGGCATGATTAGCGAGAAGGGTGCCGCACCGAGAATAGAAGCCCAAATGACGTATTTCCGTCCTACCTTGTCGCCGATCGGACCGCCCATCAGCGTACCGATAGCCGTAGCAATAAGGAAGACAAACAAATAAAGTTGTGAAGCCTGCACGCTGACACCGAACTTATGGATCAGGTAGAAAGTATAATAGCTGTTCAGGCTCGCCATATAAATATATTTACTGAAGATCAGAACAAGCAGGATTGAAATGGAGAATATCGTCTTTCCCATCGGCAGCGGCATCTGAATATGCGTATGAGCCGCTCCTCCTTCCTCTCTCTTCATCCGGAGCAACAACCGTTTATACCAATGGCCGATAGGTATCATCACCATTATCGCTACGAATGCCAGGATCGAGAACAACGCGATATGTCTCCGTCCGTAGGGAGCGACGAGTACTGCAGCCAACAATGGCCCCAACGATCCGCCCAGGTTACCCCCGACTGAAACAGCGACTGCGCCAGTCCACGCTTACCGCCCGACGCCAGCGAGGTCAACCGGGATGCCTCCGGATGAAAGACCGAAGACCCGATCCCTACCAACGCAACCGAACACAACACGACCGGTAGCGTATTGGCAAATGCCAGGCTTAGCAGCCCCACCAACGTAAAGCTCATCCCCGTCGGCAACGACCATGCCGAAGGCCATCTGTCGAAAAATAACCCTGTCAACGGCTGGCAAACGGATGCCGCCGACTGATACACGAGCGTGATCAACCCGATCTGGGCAAAGCTCAATCCTAAATCTTCTTTGAATAGCGGATATACAGCCGAGATAACGGACTGTAACGTGTCATTAAAGCAATGACAAATACTTAATGCCACCAATACGCGGAAAGTAATTCCGGTTGTGGACTGCACCCTGTTCTGTTCCATTAATTAACCTTATTGCCTCTTTCGGTTACAAAAGTACACATAAAAAAGAGATCCGGTAGAAGGATTGATCAAAATATCCGATTTAACATTAACATTTTAACAGCACACAAACGTTAGACACTAAGATCTAACTATTTAAGCCGTATTTAACCATAGTTAATAAAACTTTTGTTTAAACTCTTTTTGGATCTTTACGTAAAAGGCCGTGAGCCAAATCGGAAATGAGTTGTTTTATTGTCGAAGTCTAAAACAAAAAACATGAATAATGATTTTCATTCTTAGTGTACTGGACCGGAGTTGAAATGGGTTTCTTATATCGATATCTCCCGAAACCTACGCCAAATTTCCCCCTATCTCCCTTATCGCCCCTGGTATAAGACGCTTGTTTCGCTCCGGTCAGTATCTAAGATTAAACTTCTTCTCCTCCCGGCACATGAAGAATAAATGTAGTAGCCCCGATCGTCACCACCGCTCCTTCTTCAATCCGTACCTGCTCTTTCTTACCCAGGATTACGCTACGCAGGAATGTTCCGGTAAGACTGGGAAAATCACGTAATGTATAAATTAACTTTCCCTCTTTATCTTCTTTTACATTTATCACACAATGCTTACGCCCCATACTGGGATCGCTGGTAATGATAGGCAGATCGACACCGTCCGTATCTTTGTTACGGCGTCCGATTACATTATCACCCATCACAAGCGGCAACTCTTGTTTAAACCCGAATGTGTTTTCGATTACCGTAATATATCCGCAAGAAAAATCCGGTTCTTTCACCTCTTTTTCCTGGCCCGATTCGGTACGGACCACTTTACGTCCCAACTTGATCTTAAACTGGGAACCACATTGAGGGCAGACAAAGGCCAATACCTTGCCTTCCGGATATTTTGTTTCATCGAACGCTAACTGATTATCACATTTGGGACAGAAAACTCTTTTCATATATCTCAGACTTTTACCATTAATTGCAACACAAAGGTAAGACTTTATTTCCAATATACCCGAATCCTTCACATACGGGTAAAAAAAGGCTATCCGTCACGGACAGCCAATCTTCATTGTTAACCTTAAATCTAATACCATGAAAAACACAGTGCAAATATAAGGGTTTTATGTTATGCAGCATATATTTTTGTTTGGAAAAGTCATTACATTAACCATGTTTAACAAGACTTTCCCCTTCTTGTCCTTTTCCGTTTTGATTTTCAACTATAACTTTGCATAAAAATCAAAAATGCAGAAAGAGACACACAAAATATTTTAAGACCCAAACGAAATCGCATGGAAAAAGAATTGAGTTTAAATTCTCTATACCAGAAACTACCAATCGGTGTCGAATTATATGATGCAGAAGGCAACCTGATCGACCTGAACGAAACAGACGAACAGCTATTTGCGATAAAACGTACGGACATCATCGGCATAAACCTGTTTAGCAACCCTAATTTCCCGGCCAATGAAATATCCCGGCTGAAGGAAGGGGAGGAAGTCGTTTTTTATTGTGATTATGCATTTAATAATATAAAGACGAACGAATATTATCATATAGATCCTCAAAAAGAAAATACGACATTGCACCTTTCCATCAAATGTATTCCTTTAAGGAATCCTGAAGAGGGGATATATGGTTATATCCTTATGTTCAGTGATGAAACGGAAAAGTACAAGAAGGTAGAGGAGACCCATGAATTATTCAACAAACTGAAAACCGTTATCGGTTCTGGAGATTCCCTTTTGTGGGAATATGATGTCAAAGAGGATAAAATGACTATAAATCTCGAACTGCGCGATCCGGATAAACCCTCCAAATTAAAGGAATGCATACTTAAGTCACGGAAAGACTTTTACCGGCTTGTACACCCCGACGACAGGGAGCGGGTGCTGAAACAGAAATTCGAGAGATTGATCGAAGGGGAAATCAAAGGATACAGTGTCCAGTACAGGCGTATGTTTAAAGACCAATATATCTGGGTCAAAGCATATGTACAGCCTTATAAATACAATGCAGACGGGAAACCGGAAAAGATACTTTATTATCTGACCGACATCACGAACGAAGTTAGTATGCAGGAAAAATTGCGTAGCATAGAAAGAGAGCAACAGCAAAAGGAAGCGGAGCTTGCAAAAGCACAAGAAGCAAACAAGCTCAAATCCATGTTTCTGGCAAATATGAGCCATGAAATACGTACGCCCCTTAATGCAATCGTCGGCTTTTCCAGTATCATCGCCAATATGGAGGAAGAAGATAAGGACGAACGGAATTTCTTTGTCGACATTATCAACACAAACAGCGATCTTCTTCTTCAATTGATAAACGACATCCTCGATTTCTCGAAAATCGAATCCGGCACATTCGATATCACTAAGAAGAATTTTGACTTTAAGGAAATCTGCGAAGAGATATACACCGTCCATGCCCTAAAAATACCGGATCATGTGCTTTTTTCTTTCAACAGGAATTTACCGTCTATCCAAATATACTCTGATCCGAAGAGGATTACACAGGTAATCTCCAATTTCCTGACGAATGCCATTAAGTTCACTTCCGAGGGAGAAATAAAATTGGATTATCAAATAAAAGAAGACAATTTATACGTTTCTGTCACGGATACGGGAATAGGAATCAGTGAAGAAGAATGTAAAAACATATTCGACCGGTTTGTCAAGTTGAATGCACACAAACAGGGGACAGGGCTCGGATTGGCTATCAGCAAAAGCATCATTGAGAAATTAGGGGGAAAGATCGGTGTGTACTCCGCATTAGGAAAAGGATCGACCTTTTGGTTTACTCTTCCATTGGTAAAAGAAGCGGAATGAGAATATTCCATATTGGGCAAAAAAAAGGCTATCCATCACGGACAGCCAATCTTCATTGTTAACCTTAAATCTAATACCATGAAAAACACAGTGCAAATATAGAGCTTTTATGTTATGTAGCATATATATTCGTTTGGAAATCTCGCTTATTTAACCTGATTTAACGAAAACATGCTGCAAAACATAGTTTTTTATCTCTATTTCATCCGTGCATCCGCTCCCCACATCAGTTTTTCGCGGAGCGTCTGGTAAAAGGTATGATTATATCGTTTAATCACTTTTGTCGTATAATCGGCTTTGCTTACCCGTAGCTGTATGCCGGTCGGGAATATTTCGGAACGTCCGTCAAGGGCAATCAGGAAATATTTGTTCCGGCTTTCCACCCCTAAAGTGATCGTGAAAGAATCCGGGATAACCAACGGGCGGACATTCAGGGAGTGGGGGGCAACCGGACTAAAACCAGATTTTTGCTCTGCGGGATGATGATCGGCCCGTTCACACTCATAGAATAGGCCGTAGAACCCGTAGGAGTAGAAATCACCAAACCGTCAGCCTGGTAAGAAGTCAGGTATTCGCCGTTCAACGATGTATGGATCGTTATCATGGAAGAGGTGTCGCGCTTCAGAATCGCGATCTCATTCAAAGCATAGTTATAACCGTGGAAGACCCGGTCTTCGGTATGAAGGCGCAACAAGGTGCGTTCCTCTATCTTATAGTAGTTCTTGAACAGTTCGTCCAGCGTATCTTCAATGTCATTGCTTGAGACATCAGCCAGAAATCCGAGACGCCCGGTATTGATACCCAGAATCGGGATATCCTGTTTGTTTACACGGGCAGCCGTACGCAGGAAAGTACCATCACCACCCAGACTCAGAGCTACATCCAGGTTAAACTCATCACTGGTCAGGATACCGGATACGGGAGGCTCATAGTTCAAGGCATCCGTAAGAAAAAGATAGAAATCACGATCCACATAAACCTCAGCCTCCAAAGCAGTCAGCTTTTCAAACAAGCGCTTAATGACAAGCTGCTTGTCCGACTGATATTCACTACCAAATACCCCGATCTTCTTCATAACTTTCAATTTTCAACTTTCAACTCCCTATATATTCATATAATGAACTAACTCTTCCATCCGCTGTTGCAGCAGATCGTCCACCATTCCTTTTTCCATAAAATAATAAAGGACTGTATAGTTAAACCGTTCGAAACTACGGATTACAGGAGAAGCGTCTTCAAGGTCGATCTTGATAATCAAATGCAACCGTCCGGTATCCTTATCCGTGTAAGAGAGCAAATTCAGGACATGCGCATTGTTTGCCTCGATCAGGCGGGCAATATCGGTCAACGAATAATCCTGCGGCATCAACTCCAACACAAACACACTCCCGGCAGCTTCCGCACTACAAAGCTCGGACAGAATATCGATCAGTTTGTCACGCGTGATAGCGCCTAAATATTCTCCTTCAGGATTTACAACGGGAAGAAGACTCAGCTGATATCGGGTAATCAAAGCCATTGCCTCATGGATATGCGTGTTTTCCTGAACACTGGGCGACAACAAAACCGGATCGCCGATAGTCGCTGCCGGATTCGGCATTGCCAGCAGGTCTTTTTCCGATACCAAACACCTATACATATTTTCATTCAACAATGGCAGATGCTTTAATTTAAAATCATCCATTAAAGCCAACGCATACTCTCCCGTGTCAAAACTTTTTAACACCGGAAATTCCTTCGTTATGAAATCTTTCACCAACATTCTTCTGTATATTCCCTAAATACTGCTAAATTTGCCGATACTTTTGTGCAAATGTAATGAAAGAAAAAAGATATAACGATATACGATGACAAATTTAAGTGTAAACATTAACAAGGTTGCAACCATTCGTAACGCACGCGGTGGCAATGTACCAAACGTATTAAAAGTGGCATTAGACTGTGAAGCTTTCGGTGCACAAGGGATTACCGTTCATCCCAGACCGGACGAACGGCACATCCGGTACAGCGACGTATATGCCTTGAAACCGGAAATAAAAACAGAGTTTAACATAGAAGGATATCCTTGCGATAATTTTATCGACCTGGTAACGAAAGTAAAACCGACACAGGTCACGCTCGTGCCGGACGCTCCCGATGCCATAACTTCCAATGCCGGTTGGGACGTAAAAGCCCACTTCGAGCAGTTGAGCGAATTGGTGGACACCTTCACTTCTCACGGCATCCGCACTTCTCTTTTTGTGGGGACGGAGCTCGACAATATCGAGCTGGCCGCTAAAACGGGAACCGACCGTATCGAATTATACACGGAACCCTATGCGACCTGTTATCCGGTAAACCGTGAAAAGGCAATTGAACCATTTATCGCAGCCGCCCAATTGGCCAAAAATCTGGACTCGGCGTAAATGCCGGCCATGACCTGAGCTTGGAAAACCTGGCCTATTTTTATCAAAATATCCCGGGACTGGATGAAGTGTCAATCGGTCACGCGCTGATCTGCGACGCTCTTTATCATGGTTTGAAAGAAACGATCAGACTATACAAAGAATGCCTTCTATAATTCATAATTTATAATTCATAATTCTATAAACATGAGTATTTTACTTTCCCTACAAGCTGTAGGGGCACAAACAGCAGAGCAGATGCCGGACCTGACGGCGGTAACAGTTCCCACTGAAGCAGAAATCAATGTAATCGACCTCGCCTTTAAAGGAGGCTGGATTATGGTTGTATTATTGTTACTGTCACTGATGGCATGTTATATATTTATCCAGCGCCTGATGGTAATCCGCCGGGCGGGCAAAGAGGATGAAACGTTTATGAACCGTATCAAGGATTATATACATGAAGGGAAAGTCGACTCGGCTTTAAACTTGTGTCGCAGCACCAACACGCCTTCCGCCCGCATGATTGAAAAGGTATAACCCGATTAGGACGCCCGATGAACGACGTACTGGTCGCCATCGAAAATGTAGGTAACTTAGAGATTGCCAAACTGGAAAAAGGATTTCCATTGATTGCTACGACAGCTGCCGGAGCGCCGATGTTGGGATTCTTAGGTACGGTAACCGGTATGGTTCGCGCTTTCTTCGATATGGCAAATGCCGGAACGAATGTAGACGTATCCCTGTTGTCCGGTGGTATCTATGAGGCATTGGTTACAACGGTTGGAGGTCTGGTTGTCGGTATCATTACCCTGTTTGCCTACAACTATCTGGTTTCACAGGTAGACAATGTGGTGAACAAGATGGAAGCCCGCACAATGGAATTTATGGACTTATTGAACGAACCTGCAAACTGATTATGGCTTTAAAACGAAGAACAAAAGTAAACGAAAGCTTCAGTATGGCTTCTATGACAGACGTCATATTCCTGCTGTTGATTTTCTTTATGGTTACCTCGACGGTAGTTATTCCGAACGCCATCAAGGTGACGCTCCCGCAAGCGCAGAAGCAGACTGCTGCCAAGCCGCTGACACGCGTCACGATCGATGCGAACCTGAATTACTACGTCGCTTTCGGTAGCCAGCGGGAAAAGCTGGTGTCTTTCGAAGAGATCACCCCGTTCCTGCAAGAGAGTTATGCAAAAGAGCCGGAAATGTTTGTAGCCTTATATGCAGACGAATCGGTACCTTATAAGGAAATCGTGCGTATCCTGAACATTGCGAATGAGAATAAATTCAAGATGGTGCTCGCCACCCGGCCACAGAAGTAATTGACAATTGAGAATTGACAATTGACAATTTAAAAGAGGATTATGAAGTTAAATAAAGATGACATATACGGTATAGCGGGTTCGGTAGCATTCCACCTGATTATCTTGCTCATCCTGGGGTTCACGGTATTGAAGACCGTTGTTCCCGACGAGGATGGCGGCATACTGGTGAACTTCGGTAACGTGAATGCGGCAGCCGGAACTTTCGAACCGAAATATACCGGACAGGAACCCCCTCAGGAAACGACAACTCCTCCCCCTCCCGTGCCGGAGCCTAAGGTGGAAACACCCAAGGAAGAACTGGTAACGCAAGACATCGAGGAAAGCGTTGCAATCGAAGGAGCCAAAAAGAAAAAGGAAAAAGAAGAGCAACGCAAGAAAGAGGAAGAAAAGAAACGGAAAGAGGAAGCCGAAAAAGAACGTATCCGCAAGGAAGAAGCCGAAAAGAAACGCCTCGCCGAAGAACAGCGTAAGAAAGAACAGGCTATCAGCAACAAGGTGGCCGGTGCTTTCGGAATGGGAAGCCAGGAAGGTAACAGCCAAGGCGATGCCGCATCCGGAACAGGAAACCAGGGCAGTCCGTTCGGAAATTCCGATCATGGAGCTAACGAGGTGTAGGCGGTTATGGTTCGTTCAACCTGAACGGCCGTTCAATCGGTGCCGGAGGTCTTCCGCGTCCTGCCTATACAATTCAGGAAGAGGGACGAATCGTAATTAACATCACGGTAGACCCGAAAGGAAATGTTATATTTGCAGAAATAGGTAAAGGTACAAACATCGACAACGCTTCCATGCGTAAGAGTGCACTGGATGCCGCCAAACGGGCTAAGTTCAACAGCATCAGCGGCGCCAACAACCAGAGCGGTACGATTACCTATCTGTATAAACTAAAATAGAAATAATATGAAGAAAGCAATTGTATTCTTAGCGAATGGTTTCGAAGAAATGGAAGCCTTGGGGACAGTAGACATCCTGCGCCGCGGTGGTATTGAAGTTACAACTGTTTCCATCACTACCGACCTGGTTGTAACAGGCGCACACAATGTTCCGGTAACAGCCGATAAGACATTGGACAATGTAGTATTGAACGAAGCCGATGCCCTCATCCTTCCCGGAGGCATGCCCGGCGCATCCAACCTGAACAGTTCCGAACCGCTCAAAGAAGCATTGCTGCAACAGTATCGCGAAGGCCGCATCGTAGCTGCCATTTGCGCCGCTCCAATGGTATTGGGTGGACTGGGACTGCTGAAAGGCCGTAACGCCACCTGTTATCCCGGCTTCGAACCGAAACTGATCGGTGCAAACGTTACAGGCGAAGCAGTTGAAATATCCGACAACGTCATAACCGGTAAAGGTCCGGGATTAGTCATGAATTTCGGCCTTGCTTTGGTTGCCGCAATCAAGAATGACGCAGTTGCCGAAGAGGTGGCAGCGGGATTGCTACTATAAACCGAATCTTCAAGAGGATGTTACAATCTGCTCCAAACAAAAGGACTTGTAACATCTTCTTCTATCATGCTTATTCATAGCACTCTTAGTCCAAATAACTTTAATTCTAGCTTATATGGAAGTATTACCTTTAATATTGAGTTTAATATCTACCATCCCTATATTTTTCTGTGGTTACAAATTTTATCATCACAGAAAGAGTAAATTAAAGTTATATTTATCTGCATCCACAATAAAGCTCTTTTATCCGAGTAGCGCTATAAAAACATTACTGCGAGATAATAATTACAAAAACTTACCGGATAGCACATTCATTGATTATTCTATAGCATTAAAAAAGGGATATTATCAAAATGATATTTTAAAATTAGACTTATCCATTAATGGAAATATTGTAAATACAGACTTCCCTTATAAAGAGATTATCAACTATACACGAAATCCAAACATACGAATCCACATAGAAAGACAAATAGATTCATCTTTTCAACTTAATGAATACATAAATAAAAAAACTCAACAAAATCTCAATGATTATCTTCTTCAAAAACCCAAAACGACAAATGGACAAGCTTTGAGAATATCATCATTCAGTTCCACCTCCGACAAAAATGTTTATTTATGTACTCTACAATCTGCTACTTATTATGATCAAATACGAACAAATCTAACATTGGATGTGCCCTTATTAGATGAAGGAGAAAATACAATCAGAATAATGGATTTATCACAACAAAAGTCGTTAAAACCTTTTGAAGATTCTATTATGGCTAATACAATAGGAGTATCAACTATATGGTATATGAATAATAAAAAAGGAGATAAGAAAAATAAATTACAATTTTTTTTAAAACCGCGTCAAACCCAAATAGGCGTTTTTACGAATATGCTGGGAACTGTTAGTGGAGTTGTAGAGCCCATTTCACGCAAGAATAAAATAAAAACATTAGAAGAGCATGTAACCAATGAAATTTTAAGGGAGTTTTTTGAAGAAACTGGTTTTGACAGATATATGTCAGACAATAATATCGCTCCGTCCCAAATTACAATTACGCCCTTAGCCTTTTGCCGTGAACTTACAAGAGGAGGAAAACCTCAATTCTTTTTCCTTATAAAAACACCTCATGTTACAGAATCTGATTTCTATAAATACTTCAAGCAATCAGTTGATGGGAAAAATGAGTTTAAAGACGAGTTTCTGACAAAACTACCCAACTACAGCCTATCACCTGAAGTCGTAATGAACTATATATATGCATTCCTATATCTACAAAAAGAAAGGTTTGATATTCATAAATATATTGATTTAGATCCTTAGATAGTAGCGTAGCGAGAGTGTCCAAACTTTTGACAGCATTGTCAAATATTTGGACACTCTTCTTTTTGTATAGTTTTATCAAAACGCTGATTTTCAAAAGCGTACATGGTTTGGCACAGGCTTTGCAATTTAGTTGGCAAGAGATTAATAAACAACTAAAAATAATAAAGTCATGAAAAAGTCAGTTTTAAAATCAGTTATCGCAGTGATCGTTTTTGTATTCGCAAGTGTAAACTTCTGTTCTGCATCCGACTTCGCCTATAAGACAGAAACAGCAAACGGTTTAGTAATGACTAAATATGTCTACAAGGTGGAAGGCGAAAACCTCCTGCAGCAGTATCGCAAATACAGTTTCTCATACGACGCAAACAAGAGAGTCGTGTCCAAGACTGTCGAACAATGGAACGAAGACACTCAAAAATGGGAAAAACAACAAACCTACGCTTACACATACAACGACAATGCTTGCAGCATTACCCTGACGACCTTCAAAGATAACAAAGAAATCAGCAAGGATGTATGTGTAAACTCAATCCCTAACCAACAAGCCCAAAGAAATACTTTAGCTGCAAAATAAGTTACTATTTCCCTATTGCCCGTTTTTATACTATCTTTGATGCCGTTTTATCAAAGAGAAAAAGTGATGAGTAATTTTAAAGGATTTGCCTCGGTATATTAACGTCGGCGACATTCGGGTTGATACCCCTGTTTACATTGCCGCTGATGGCAAAGGGGATGCAGTTCGATTCCATCCTGTTCTACCGTTTCCTGTTTGCAGCATTGGCTTTGACAGGGATTATGGTTACCAGGAAGGAATCGTTCCATGTGGAGAAAAGGGAAATCCCGGTATTGGTTCTATTGGGTTTTTTCTACACTGCTTCCGCTATGTTCTTGTTTTGGGGATATAGCTTCATGTCGGCCGGAATTGCTACAACGCTCCATTTTACCTATCCGATATTCGTCACCCTCATCATGCTGTTGGTATTCAGGGAAAAGACATCCTGGGTAATACTGATGGCTATTGTGTTGGCAATCTGTGGAGTAGCACGCCTTTCTATCAATGAAGGGGAAATGAAACTGAATGCTTTAGGCGTTTTCATCGTTTTGCTGTCTGCCGTCGGATATGCACTTTACATCACGACAGTCAACAAATCGCGCGTGCAAAAGATGACCGGTCGCAAACTGACCTTTTACGTGTTTGTTGTCAGCACAATCCTGTTTGCCGTCAAAGCAGGGACGAATGAAGGCATACAAGCGATTCCTGATGCCATGTCATTGATGAATCTGGTTCTGCTGGCTATTGTTCCGACCGTTATTTCCAATATCACGCTTGTCCTTGCCGTGCATAATATCGGGGGAACATTAACCGCCGTATTGGGGGCTGTAGAACCGATCACAGCCGTATGTGTCGGCGTATTGGTCTTCAGCGAACCGTTCACCCCCAACCTGGCAGTCGGCATCCTTCTGATCATCATTGCCGTAACACTGATCATACTTTCCAAATCGATACAACATACTTTGCGGGAGATACGCAGACGGCTTGCCCACCTGAACCTCTTAAAATAAATGCCAGCCGATTACATTTTCACGTTCTGTCATCTAACAACAATTATGCATTCATCATTTACCAGTTTAGGATAAAACCTGTTCTCTTGCGATCCCTCATCGGAGCGCGGGAACGGGATAGCTCACTTTTGGTAAGTTTTGAACCTCCTGCAAATCTGATGAATATTACAATAACCCCCTTTTTTGCCGTTTTTCTATTTCGTCCGAAATCTTGATCGATTTTGGATTGACTTTTTTTGCGGTTTAAGCTCCCCTTTCTGACAATAGGAAGAGCGAGGTGCGCAGTCCGTTTCGAAAAGCGTGCAATTTGATTGCCGAAAGACGGAAACATCGGCAAAGTGATAAACCTTAACTCCCGGAGAATCGAATATTTGAAAATAAAACGGACGGCGTCCCAAATATCCCAAGGAAATTCAGGTGCTTTTTTGCCCTGAAAACGGTCCTCTTTCCAATTACGACCGTTCAAATCGCCATTACGACCGTCCTAATCTTCGCGAGGTGCCGAGTGCACTACACATTAGCACGGTCGTAATGGCAAAGAGGACGGTCGTAATTGCGGAAAATGCTCAAGAAAGGCGAAAAAGTCCCTTTTTGAGATCAAAAAAGCGGATTAACATTTGTTTGTTTTCGGATGTCTCTTGGACTTGAAAAATCCGTTTTTTACAATAAGCCCCCCTGCCACAGGCTCTCTTTTGCCGTTGATTTCAATCAACGGGTTGATAAGTTCCCGGCTTTGCCGGATTCCTCTGTGGGTTTGAACCCCTTTCAAATATCTACAGGCAATCTCTATTAAAGGGGCTGAAGCCCACAGAGGAAGAGGCTCTGCCTCTAAGCTCTAAAACCGTTCGTTGAAACGAAACGGCAAAAGAGAGCCTGCGGCAGGGGGGTTATTGTATAAAACGTGTTTTTTGAGCTCGAAAGGCACCCTAATTCAAACAAATGTCAAATCACTTTTCAGCCGTCAAAAAGGAGCTTTTTCCTATGATCCGGAACCTTATCGCCATGAAGAGGGACTTTATCGCTCTGACCCGGAACTTTATCGCTCTGAAGTCGGACTTCATATAGCACGAAGTCAACCTTCAGAGCGATGAAGCGTTACTTCACGGCAATTTTCTGCGCACCTCATGGCAACAAGCCTCCAAAATTTCCTTGGGATATTTGGAACGCAGCCCGTCTTCGTTCGCAAATAATCGATTCTCCGGGAGTTAAGGTTTATCACATTGTCGGCGTTTTCATCTTTCGATAATCAAATTGTACACTTTTCGCCATAGACTCGGCACCACATTTTCTCTGTTGTCAGCCGAGCCGGTTAAAACCGTGAAAAGAGTCAATCCAAAATCGATCAAGATTTCGGATGAAATAGAAAAACGGCTGAAATAGGGGTTATTGTAATTTCTCAATTTGCAGAAGGTCCAAAACTAAAAAATAATGAGCCAATGAGATAATGTGCCAATATGCCAATGAGAAGAAAAAGTGAACCTGTAAATGTTGATTTCGTGGTGAGGACAATGCCGTCGTAGGGGCGGTTCGCAAACCGCCCAAAGTCCTGTAAGGGCGACAGATCATAGCCCAAGGCGTGAGCCTTGGGTTTAAATAGGACCACCTCCTATCTTCGAGCCCTGTAAGGGCGATACATTGTGACACAGGGTGTTACCGGTGCCGCCCTTACAGGGCTAAGAGGAGAAGGGGAACGTTTCCCTAACCCAAGGCTTACGCCTTGGGCTGAGATCTGCCGGGCGTTTCCCTAACCCAAGCTTACGCCTTGGGCTGAGATCTGCCGGGCTTCA
>NZ_QUDI01000022.1:0-93440 GCF_003477465.1 Parabacteroides sp. AF48-14 | reverse complement strand
TTGGGTTTAAATAGGACACCTCTGTCTTCGAGCCCCTGTAAGGGCGATACATTGTGACACAGGATGTTACCGGTGCCGCCCCTTACAGGGCTAAGAGGGGGGAGAGATACGTTTCCTTAACCCAAGGCTCACGCCTTGGGCTGAGATCTGCCGGGCTTACAGCCCTAAGACAATGTCGCTAAATCATCATTTACAAGTTCACAATTTCTTAGCTGTGAATGCTACACCCGTAACCTTTTATGCGTATAAAATGAAAAAGAGATACTCTTGTGAAGTATCTCTCTTTTCTGCTCTTCCTCTTGGACTTGAACCAAGGACCCTCTGATTAACAGTCAGATGCTCTAACCAACTGAGCTAAGGAAGAATTTATCCTTCATTTTCGGGCTTCTTATACCCCTTTCTGAAAATGCTCTGCAAAAGTAGAGGTTCTTTTTGAAATATGCAATATCTTTGCGAAAAAAAATAGAAAAAATGAATACGATTGGATTAGGAAATGCTTTGGTCGACGTACTGTTGAGGCTGAAGAACGATGATGTACTGGCAGAAGTTGGTATGCAAAAAGGGGCAATGGATATGATTAATCAGGAACAGATGATCAAAATCCGTAAATCACAGGAAGGGCTGGAACGCAGCCAGGCGCCGGGCGGTTCGGTTTGTAACACGATGCGGGCGATGGCTATTCTCGGGGCGAAATCCGGATTTATCGGTAAAATCGGTTCCGATTCTGTCGGCGAATATTATGAAGAGGCCTTGAAAAAGGCGGGAGTTACCCCTTATTTTGCCAAGACGAACGGTATTTCCGGTAGTTGCACGGTCCTGATCTCACCCGATGGCGAGCGTACGATGGTACATTCCTCGGCCCGGCTCCGACGATCACGTCCGATGAGATTACGGAAGAGATGCTGTCGGCCTACCAATGTATTTATATAGAAGGCTACCTGTTGGTGAACGAAGAACTGGTTCGTGCGACTATGCAGAAGGCGAAGAAGTTAGGACTGAAAGTGGCGCTCGACCTATCCAACTTCAATATCGTGAATGCTTTTCGCGGATTGTTGGAAGATATTATTCCTAAATATGTCGATATCCTCTTCTCCAATGAGAGCGAAGCCGAAGCCTTTACCGGACTGAAAGCGCAGGAAGCGGTAAAGGTTCTTTCCGAACAGGTGGAAATTTCTTTAGTGACTTTAGGTAAAGAAGGTGCGCTGGTCGGCAGCAAAGGACAGATTATCGCTGTCCCGGCGGAAGGCGGAAAGCCTGTCGATACGACCGGGGCGGGCGACCATTTTGCCGCCGGATTCCTTTACGGGCAGTCTGTCGGTGCAACATTGGAACAATCCGCCCGTATCGGTTCGCTCCTGGCGGGCTATATAATTGATGTAATCGGTGCGCAGATTCCGGATGATAAATGGGGACAAATAAAGTTAAAAGTAAATAGTATATTGGACTGACAAGCGTTTATTATATACATTTACGTCGTTAATTAACTAAATATTCTATGTGTAAACAACGAGAGAAAATAATAGCTCTTATCGCTTTTCTGTTTCTGTTTGGAGGGATGATCCCCGGACAGGCGCAGCAAGATAACCGTTTCGAGGTGAGTAAAAACCTGGATATCTTTAACGCTCTGGTGAAAGAGGTGGAAATGTTTTACGTGGATTCGGTCGACGTGGAGAAGACAGTGCGTCGCGGTATCGATGCCATGTTGGGAGGCTTGGACCCTTATACGGAATACTATCCCGAACAGGAGATGGATAAGCTGAAATTCATGACGACCGGCGAATACGGCGGTATCGGTTCCTATATCCGTGAACGGAAAGAGGGAGGTGTCTATATTATCGAACCGTTTGAAGGTATGCCGGCGGCTCTGGCTGGGTTGAAGGCGGGCGACCGCATTTTAGCTGTCGATACGGTAGACGTGACGAATAAATCGTCGGACGAGGTGAGTGCCCTGCTGAAAGGCGTTCCCAATACGAAGATGGTATTGAAGATACAAAGTCCTTATGATAAGAAACCCCGCCGGGTGGAACTGGTTCGCAAGCAGATTCTGGAAAACCAGGTCACCTATTATGGTGTCCGGGGAGATGGCGTAGGTTATATCTATTTGAAAGGCTTTACCGACAAGAGCGCGCAGGAAGTGAAGAATGCTTTGGAGGATTTGAAAAAGAATCATCATATCAAGTCGCTCGTACTGGACTTGCGTAACAATGGTGGCGGCCTATTAGAAAGCGCCACGCAGATTGTCGGCATGTTCGTCCCGAAAGGAAAAGAAGTCGTTTCGACAAAAGGCAAGATCAGCCAGTGGGACCGTACTTATCGTACGCCCAACGAACCGCTCGACACGGTTATGCCGATGGCTGTCCTGATTAACGGAGGTTCTGCATCTGCCGCCGAGATCGTTTCGGGCTCTTTGCAGGATATGGACCGCGCCGTATTGCTCGGACAGCGTTCATTTGGAAAGGGACTTGTGCAGTCGACCCGCGAACTTCCCTACAACGGAAGCGTGAAGGTGACGATGAGTAAATATTACATCCCCAGCGGGCGTTGCATCCAGCAGTTGGACTATACGCACCGGAATGCCGATGGAAGCGTCGGCGCTATCCCCGACAGCCTGACTTCGGTATTCTATACTTCCAAAGGACGCCCTGTACGCGACGGTGGCGGTATCACTCCCGATTTCAAGATCGAGGAACCGGAAACGCCGACGATGATGTATTATCTGGTCACCGATTTCGTGCTGACGGACTTTGTCGCGCATTGGTCGCAAAAGCATAAGACTATCGCCCCGGCCGAGGACTTTGAAGTGACCGACGAAGATTTCGAGGCTTTCAAACAATATGCCAAAGAAAAGAACTTCACTTATGACCGGCAGAGTGAAAAACTGCTGAAGAATCTGAAGGAAGTGGCCAAGTTCGAAGGATATATGGACAGCGATTCAACGATTTTCGATACGTTGGATGCAAAACTCACTCCGGACCTGGAACGTGATTTCGACCGCAACAAGGAACAGATCAAGAAGCTCTTAGCTTCCGAGATCATGAAGCATTATTATTTCCAGAAAGGCGAGCTGATCCAAAGCCTGAAAAAAGATGAGGTACTGGATAAGGCACTGGAAGTATTGAGCAATCCGGAACTGTACAAGCAAACGCTTTCCGCACCCGAAAAGACTGAAGAACAGCCGGTCACTCCCAAACCTAAATCCGGTAACGGAGGAGGTGATCTGGCTTACCGGTATAATCAGGGATTGGTGTAAGCTTTGGGGATGAAACATCTCATTCTATTTGTAATACTACTATTCTCCTCTTTCTGCCGGGGGCAGGATCTGGATGCTTATATGGCGGGGCGTAAATTGGTAGACGTCACTTCGATGGATACGACTTTGCGCGTACAACTGGTGTATGCCTCGCCTAATAATTTTCTTGGAAAAGCTGTCTATTCGGGTATAACGCGTGCCTGGCTACATCCCGATGCGGCGCATAAGCTGCTTGCTGCCCACCGGCTGCTGAAAAAGGAGCATCCCGGATGGCGTTTCCTGATTTATGATGCCGCCCGCCCCATGTCGGTACAACAAAAGATGTGGGCGATAGTCCGGGGAACCGACAAGACGAATTATGTCAGCAATCCCGCCAACGGAGGCGGTTTGCA
Organism: Parabacteroides sp. AF48-14; assembly: GCF_003477465.1. NCBI lineage: Bacteria > Pseudomonadati > Bacteroidota > Bacteroidia > Bacteroidales > Tannerellaceae > Parabacteroides > Parabacteroides sp. AF48-14. The sequence goes on along the minus strand of NZ_QUDI01000022.1, from coordinate 89,798 downwards.
TAACTACGGGCTGGCCGTCGACCTGACTATTATAGATGAAAAAGGAGAACCCCTTCCAATGGGCACTCCTTTTGATTTTTTCGGGGAAGAGGCGCATACGACCAACGAAGAGGTCCTGTTGGACAACGGGCGGATAACACGTCCGGAATTTGAGAACCGCCGTCTGCTGCGCCGGTTGATGAAGCAGGCCGGCTTTCGTTCCATCCCTTATGAATGGTGGCATTTTAACGCCTGCACCCGTGCCGAAGCCCGGCAAAACTATCCGGTGATAGACTGATTTCTTCCCTTAAACGATATTCTTTCCAAACGGGGCAAGGGCCAGAGCCGCCATCTTGAAGTGTTGTCTGCCGAAAGGAATCCCGATAATCGTGATGCACAGCAATAGGCCGAAGCCTAAATGAGTCAGGCAAATCCAGAAGCCTCCGACAAATATCCAGATTACATTCATAATCAGGCAGAGGCAACCGCCGGAATTGCCGTTGTCCGTCACTTTGCTGCCGAAAGGCCACAGGGCGAGCATTCCTAACTTCAATGTTTGCACCCCGAAAGGAATCCCGATAATCGTCACCATCAGCACTAAGCTGGAGATGAGATACTCCACGGCTGTGATCAGTCCGCCGCAGATAAGCCAGATGATATTTCCTAAAAACTTCATATCCTGAATATTTATTGATTAGTTTTTAATCTCATGCTGTCAAGCTCGGCCAATACCGCCTTTTTCACGACGGCAAAGCTGTCGCGCAATTCCGGCTTGACCGGTAGCGAAGGCGGGGCTTCCATCTGAAGCGGGTTGATCGGCTGTCCGTTCTTGTAGACGCGGAAGTCGAGGTGCGGCCCGGTCGAAAGGCCGGTCGATCCGACGTATCCGATCACCTGTCCCTGCTGTACATGGCTGCCTACTTGTATCCCTTTGGCATACTTGCTCAGATGCATATAGGAAGTGGTGTAGACGGAGTTGTGTTTCACCTTTAACGTGTTTCCTCCGCCTCCCATATATCCTTTGGCGATGATGGTTCCGGCCCCGATACTCTTGACCTCTGTTCCGACAGGTGCGGCATAGTCTACGCCGTGATGGGCGCGATAGCGTTTCAGGATCGGATGGAAACGGGCGTTTGTAAAACGCGAAGTGATGCGGAAGAAGTCGAGCGGCGCTTTCAGGAATTCTTTCCGGAGGCTGTTTCCTTCCAAGTCGAAATATTCGAAAACGCTGTCCTGTGTAAACGGTATGGCGGTGAAGTCTTTACCCTGGTGGGTGAAAACGGCCCCTCCGATGGAGGTGATGTTCAAGGCGGTCGTGTCGTCTATGTAAGCCACGTCGTATAAGACCCGGAACGAATCTCCTTCTTTCACGTCGAAGAAATCGATCTGCCAGGCGTAGACATCGGAAATCTTGATAGCTAACAACGGGTCGGCCCCGCTCGATTTGATGACATTCCAGAGCGAGGAGTTGAGTGTCCCTTCCGTATAATGGCGTTTGATGGTGATCGGCTTGTTAAATTCGTAAGCCAGAATCGAATCGCCGGTCAGGTCGATGACGGCATAGTCTACGAGCGATTTGGCAAAAGCGATATACCGGATGTCGGCCAGGCTGTCTTGCGTCGTGAACGTATAATAATGCATACCCGCACGCAGTTTTGTCGGGTCCAGGATATCTGTGGATGCTTTTGAGATGCTGTCCGCTTTCATAGCCGAGAAACCGAGGCCGGAAAAGATGGAGGCGGGGTTATCGCCATTCTTGATCTTGTATTCCGATACGTTCAGCGAGTCGATGCAAACGCCGTATTGGTAAACATGCTGCAGGCTGTCTAACCATTCGCTGTCTACCTCTTCTTCGGGCTGTTGTTTCGTGTGGGTACAGGATAAGCAGGAGAGCAATCCTGCGAACAGTATATACAAGGCAAATCTCTTATTCATCATCGGCTTTCTTTTCGTTGCAACAAATATACAAAATTAATCTATATATAAATCGAAGAGGGGGTCCGGTCTGGTTGCCCTTTCGGTCCGTTTGGAACTGTTCTTGTTAAGATGAGTTAAATAATGACTGTCCGGGGAACATTTTGCCGTAAATTGGCGTCTTAATTTTACGAGAGATAATTATAAAAGAAAAAGTAAAAATGAAAAAAGCTATTTTGACATTATTGATGGTTCCCGCGTTTGTCGGGATGTTGTTTTCTTGCTCTGAAGCCAAAACGGATGCAAAGAAGTTGGAAGGTAAATGGAATATTGTAGAAGCGAAAGGGGAAAAGATACAGAAAGAAAATTTGCCCTATATGGAATTTGACATGAAAGATAAAAAGGTTCATGGCAATGCCGGATGCAATATCTTCAATTCGACAGTTGTATTGGACGACAAAGATATTTCTTCGATTACGATTAATCCGGCCGCTGCAACCATGATGGCTTGTCCGGATATGGAGACGGAAGGCGTGATCCTGCAGTCGTTTGACGATGTGAAGGGGGTTAAGGCCGGACAGTCCGAAAACGAAATGTTGCTGGTCGATGGAAGCGGAAACGTTGTGCTCGTCTTGTCTAAAAACTAATTTTACGGAGATGAAGAAGTATATATATCTTTGCCTGGCAGTCTTAAGCATCGGTATTTTTGCTTCCTGTAAATCAAAGAAGGTGGTGGAAGCCACTTTCTCCGATCTGGATGGAAGCTGGAATATCGTCGAGTTGAACGGAAAGACATTGAACCCGGCTGAGACGAAGCAGGTTATCGAATTCGACGCCGCCCGTCATACCCTTTCGGGAAAAGCCGGTTGCAACCGGATGATGGGACAGATCGAATATAGCGATACGCGCAAGAATATCATCAAGTTCCCGCAGGTTGCAACAACCCGTATGGCTTGTCCGGATATGAGCGGTGAGCAGGAGTTGCTGAAAGCATTGGATAAGGTTGTCCGTTTTGAAGCGGAAGGTGATGTGAGACCTGTCGATAAGATCGCTTTCTACGGCACGGACAATACGAAGCTGATGGTGATTGCAAAAAAATAATTTTATAGTGAAGTGTTTGAATGTGGGAATGTGTCAAAAAGTCCTATTTATAGCGTCTGTGTCCTGGCGGGCTTGACCCGCCATCTCATCCTAATCATTGTAAATCAGTTTAGTATGAGGTTGCGGGTCAAGCCCGCAATGACACGCTAAAGCGTTAGAACTTACTTTTTGATACATCCCCATTTTTTATTTCTGCTGGCAAGCAATATCAGTGTGAAGCAACTGCCTTTTCCTTCTTCCGAAAAGAGGGTGATCCGTCCGTTCAGGCGTTCGGCAATGGTTTGGCAAATCGATAATCCAAGGCCCGTTCCCTGTACAAATTCGTCGGCTTTATAGAAGCGTTCAAACACTTTCTTCTGTGCTTCTTCCGACATCCCTTTTCCGGTATCTTCAACGAAGATATGTACTTCATTGGTGCTTTTATCATACCGGTATCCCATCTTGATATATCCTTTCGTCGTGAACTTGACGGCATTGTTGATGAGATTCGTGATGACTTGTGTGAACCGGAAGCGGTCCACATGGATGGTAATATCCATATCCGGAATCTTTTTCAGGAAAGAAATGCCGGCCGGCATGAGCAGATGGTGTGTCTGGTAGATTTCTTCCATCAGCTTGTTCAGTGAACAGTACTCGAAAGTGAACGACATGCGCCCCGACTCGATACGCGACAGTTCCAATATGTCGTTGATCAGTTTCAGCAACAGGTTACTGTTCTTATTGATCGTATCCCGGAACAATTCACGTTCTTCCTGCGTCAGGTCCGTTTCGTCCTGCAGGAGGTTGGTAAAACCGACGATCGCGTTTAAAGGAGTCCGTATCTCGTGACTCATGTTGGCCAAAAAGGCCGATTTCATCTTATTGGCTTCTTCCGCCCGCTCTTTCGCTTCGACCAACCGGAGCTGGGCAAGCTTTTTCCGCTCGCTCTCACGAAGATACATATAAACAAGGCGCATGATGGTATAAGTGACAGCTATCAGGAACAAGATGCCGGCGATGATCAAATAAGTCTTATAACGAATTTCGAACGGGAGGTTATAAATGATACTGTCTTCGGGCAGGTCTTCTATCTTTATGTTGAAGCGCCGCATTTCTTTCCAGTCGAAAGCATAGACTTTCGGACTTACTGTAATGGGAATCTGGTCGGGCGATGTCCCTTTAAGAATATGGGTAGCCGTTTTAGCTACACAGTCGACTTGCAGCTGCAGGGTGGTGAAGTAGCCTCCGGTGATTCCCCTGTTGTCGTTGAATCCGTTATTAATGACCGTGAAGTTCGGGACGTTGGCCAGGCGGCCGATGGTCAATACGTTAAAGTCCAGAATGATTTGCATGCAGGCCGTATATGGATTTTCTTCAAATACCCAGAGCAGTTGCCGTGCGGTCAAGCTGTCTGCCACTGTCATATACAGGGATGTCCCTCCGGGCTTTCCTGCTTGGATGACTCTGGGCTGACGTCTGGAACGTGCCGGGAACAGTCCTTCGTTGATCGCTATATCCTGTCCCTTAAGATCTTCCTGCAATACTTCAAAAGCTTTATTGCCGATAAATACGTTGGTTCTGAAAATCAGTATTTTGGAGCTTCCGTATAGCTTTTCGACCAGCTTCAATGTTTTCAGATACTCTGGCTTATCCCAGTAACCGGTGAAGTTCGGATGATGTTTCAGTAATTCCCAGTTGGGAAAGTTAACGCCGGAAAAAACGACAGGGGTGGATTTTCCCAGCGGATGGTTACAGGCCATTAGGGTATAAGTTGCCTGGTCGTCGTTTACAACAATAATATCCGGTTTGAAGCTTAGTGTGTCGAGATAAGAATACATACGTGCTTCTTCATCATGGGCGTTATAGCGTTCGCAGTCCAGGTAGAATGTACGTATATTGGATGTTATGTGTCCTTTTTGTAGCTTTTCATGAAGCAGTTTATCAAATTTGCAGTAAGTCGTCAGAGTCTCATCGTATGACTGGATAATAAGAATGTCAAAACTTTTTTTGGCATGGGTGGGTACACTACTCCTTACTCCTTGTGGAAAGCAAAGGGCCAGCAATAATATTATTTTATACACATGTGCCTTAAAAAAAAAGAACTTATTTGTAACCACCCTAAATTTGATTTAAATAATCGGTCAAAGTTAGTGATAATCGGGATATAATAAATACTTATTTCTCAATTTTTTGTATTCATTCAGAGCCGGTTGCCAACTGGCGCGTATCTCGTCTTCACTCAAACCCCGGATTATCTGGAAGCGCAGTTCTTTTGTTCCGGCCAGCAGGTCGAACCATTGTGGGCGGGAAAAGAAAAAGGCCTGGTCTTTCCCTGCCTGGTTATAGAAATCGAGGAAAAACTTCAAGGTCAGTCCTCCGGGAAAAGGATATTCCCGTAAATCTATGCCGTAGCATTCTTTATCCATATGCAAAGGCTTTGTGTCGAATCCCGGCAAGGAGGTCGGTGTAAAGGTGAAATCTCCGTATTTCGGATCCGGCGCACCGAGCATCTGGAACGGATAATAAGTGCCGCGACCCACGCTGATATTCGTCCCTTCGAAGAAACAGAGCGAAGGATAGAGGCGGATTGCCTGGTCGTTCGGCAGGTTGGGAGAGGGCTTGACCGGCAGCCAATAAGGGTCGCCGTGGCTCCAGTTTTCCATCTTTACGATATGCAGCTTGCAGGTATCGGGCGTGCTGTCGAGCCAGCCTTCCTTATTGATCATCCAGGCCAGTTCGCCTATGGTCAGGCCGTGAAGAATGGGCAGCGGATCGACGCCGACAAACGATTTGAGCTTCTCTTCGCGGACAGGGCCGTCTACGAAATCATTGGGATTAGGGCGGTCTAACACAATAAATTCGACTCCGTTTTCGGCACAGGCTTCCATTACATAATGCATAGTGCTTATGTAGGTGTAGAAACGAGCACCGACGTCTTGAATGTCAAACACGATCACGTCCAACCCGGTCAGCTGTTCGGCTGTCGGTTTTTTGTTTTTACCGTACAAGGAAATGATGGGAACGCCGGTTTTCACGTCACGACTGTCTTTTATTTCCGCACCGGCATCGGCTGTTCCCCGAAAACCATGTTCGGGAGCGAACACTTTCTTTACGCTGACACCTTCTTCCAGTAGGGCGTCTAACAGGTGTTTTTGCTGTTTTTCGAGGATCGAAGTCTGGTTCACGACTAATCCGACCTGCTTGTCTTTCAACAGGCGGGTAACGACGTCCATACGTTCGGCTCCTAACTTCAGCTGCCCCTTTTGCGGGGTGACGGCCTGGATATTGGACACGAGGAACAGGCTTAACAGCCAGAAGGCACACCTGATAACAGTTCTCATTGACACATTCCTATATGATTGTTTCTGCAAAAGTAACGAATCTTTTTGTTCTTTTGTTTTAGTTGTAAGAATATTTGAATCAATAGCGGATAACCACCGGTCCTCTATTGCATGTTACGGTTGTCTTCTTTGCATGTCACAACTGTCTTCCTTCTATGTTACAGTTGGGGTTCTTTTGTTTCACGGCTGTAACATGAATAGCGGGTAGGTCTGGAGGGGGCACACATTCCGCATCGTTCATTCTATCTGCCGGGTTATTCATTCCTTTACGGCACTATACCCCCATGAAGTACTGCAATACCATTTCGCAGGCGATCTTGACGAGTTCGGATCTTCACGCTTGTTTAATGACGTCTTCATAAACAAGTTTCCTGCAAACCAAATAACTTTCTTATCTTTGTTCGTTGAAATGCGTATAAGATGATTGTAGAAGAAAAATATATGGCCCGTTGCATCGAGCTGGCGCGTGGCGGAGCGGGGAATACGACTCCAAATCCGATGGTCGGCGCTGTGATTGTGCATGACGGGAAGATTATCGGGGAAGGCTTTCATCGCAAATGCGGGGAAGCGCATGCCGAGGTCAATGCGGTGGCTTCCGTACAGGACGAAGCGTTGCTTCGGGAGTCTACTATTTATGTGAGCCTCGAACCTTGTTCCCATTATGGAAAAACGCCTCCCTGTGCGGAGTTGATTATCAAGAAAGGTATTCCACGTGTCGTAGTCGGTTGTCTGGACCCGTTCCCGGCTGTTTCGGGACGTGGAGTGCGGATGTTGCGTGAAGCAGGCGTCGAAGTCGTGACCGGTGTTTTGGAAGAGGAAGCCCGTGCTTTGAATCCGGCTTTTATGACATTCCAACTTCTCGGGCGTCCTTACATTTATCTGAAATGGGCTCAGAGTGCGGACGGCTTTATGGACATCGCACGGAAAGATGCAAGTGTGCGTCCGGTTGTCCTTTCATCGGTCGAAACTCTTCGCCGCGTTCACCGGCTTCGTGCGGAGGTTGCGGCTATCATGGTCGGGACGCGCACGGCTTTACTGGATAACCCGTCGTTGACGGTGCGGCATTGGGCCGGTAATTCGCCGGTCCGGATCGTGCTGGACCGGACATTGAAGTTGCCGGCAGGTTCGCCTTTGTTGGACGGCACGGTCCGTACGGTTATTTTTACGTCCGAAGAAGCCGTGAACCGTCCGAATGTGGAGTATGTTCGGATTGATTTCAGCCGGGATGTGCTGTCTCAGGTCTTACATTATTTATATAATTGGAAGCTGGATTCGCTGATGGTCGAAGGAGGCGCCGCCTTGCTGAAAAGCTTTTTGGATGCCGGTTTGTGGGATGAAGCTTGGATTGAAACGGCTCCGGTGGTGCTGGGCGAGGGGGTAAAAGCGCCTGTCGTAGCCGGTGTTTTAAGCGGTTCGGAAGTGCGGGACGGGCATCTTTTAGAAACCTGGCGCCGACAAGTTTGAAAAGGACCTTATAATTCCGTAACGACACTAAAATATTATAAATATTCCCCTATATGAGGTATAAAGCAAAAAATGTTTCTACTTTTGTGCCTTTATATACAACAAACTAATTTTTTGATGAAAAATAGAATAGTACTGTTTATAGCTGGATGTTGTGCTTTGTTATTGTCTTCTTGCCTTGGTTCGGACGATAATGAATATGAGTTGAGTAGAGATTGTCAGATTCTATCTTTTTCTTTGTCGAACGATTCCATTCCAGAATTGTCGAATGTCATATTTACAATCGACCAGATAAGTGGGCGCATCTTCAATATAGACTCCATGCCTTATGGAACAAAGCTGGATGAAAAAGTAATCTGCAAGGTCCGGCTGGCTTCAACTGTGTACACCTGTCAGGTTATGCAGGAAGCAATCGGTGATACGATTTTCTGGAATACGGAGGATTCGCTGGACTTCTCCAAGCCGGTGAAATTTGTCAATACTTTGTGGGATGGTGAGACGACAAAGACTTATCTTGCACAAGTCAATATCCATCAGGTTGTTCCGGATTCTATGGCTTGGGGCATATACAAGGAAGGCATTCCTGCCGCGGCCGTCAAAGAAGAGAAAGTGGTTGTATTCGGCGAAGGTGATAACGAATCATATTATATGTATGCACAACCTGTAAACGCAAGTGAAGGTTATCAGTTGTATCGTTCGGCAGTGTCGGACGGACGGAACTGGACGGAACTGACGGTTACGGGGCTTCCTGCCGGGGAAGTGCGTTTGTCGCAGATTACGGCTTATGAAGATGCGTTTTATGCGGTGACGACGAAGGGCGCCCTTTATCGCTCTGCCGATGGTCAGGCATGGACGCTAATGGAAAACACTCCGGTGGTCAAAGCTCTTTTAGGGGCGATTAAAACCAGTGACGATTATACGATTACAGGAAAACAGCCGTCTGCGCTTGCAACTGTTGTAGAGAAAAACGGTTCATTCATTTATGCCTCTATGGATAAGGAGATGGAATGGACGGATGGTACGCTTCTGAACGAAGGTTTCCCTTTGACCGGTTTTGGTAATCTTTCCTATAATTCGATGTACCGTGCCCGCCTGCTGGTGGTTGCTGGAAGAGATAAAGATAACAAGCTGACAAATGCAGCCTGGTCTACCGAAAACGGGCAGGTCTGGGCGATGCTGACGGATGAAGAGGCGACTCCTTTTGATAAACAGGAGGGTGTTGCTGTTACCGAATATGACGATAAATTCTTTATGTTGAGCGGTATCAATGAAGCGGGTAAGGCATCTTCCGATATTTACCTGTCACGCGACGGTGGCGTAACCTGGAACGTTTCGGATACGCTGGTGGTCATGCCGCCGGAATTTAAAGCAAGAGGATTCTCTTCTATCTATGTGGATGAGAACGATTATATGTATCTTTTCGGCGGAAAAGAAACTAACAATTCGGATGTATTGAACCAAATCTGGCGCGGCCGTATCAACCGCCTGGGTTTTAAACACTGAGAAAGTTCGTGAAGGGACGTATAATTTTATGAGCTATTTAGCGTTAGAAAAGAAGGTATAGATTATAACAATAACGTATTATGACTTCAACTTTCTTTCAGCGTATATTCATATTAGTCCTTTTGACCGGTTGTTTGACCGGGCTTCACGCACAAGAATATAAATACGAGATCGGCGGGATGGCCGGCGGAGCCTTTTATATGGGCGACGTCAATAAGAATGCTTTTTTTAAGGGGTTGAACCCTGCATTCGGAGCCGTCTTTCGCTATAATGCCAATTTCAGATGGGCGTTTAAGGCCAATATGATGTGGGGGCAGGTCTCGGGTACGACGGAAGGACAGAAAAATGTTTTTCCGGATAATGCACAGGCTTCTTTCAGCCGTAGCCTGATAGAGTTGGGCGGACAGATGGAATTTAACTTCTTTCCGTACAGCGATAAGTTCGCTTATGCGAATGCAAAACGTTTCACTCCTTATATTTTTATGGGATTGGGCGTAACGGTGGCACCGGGTAGCGGGAAGACTTTTGCAGGTCCGAACATACCGTTGGGCGTCGGTGCAAAGTATAAGATTAAAGAAAGGCTCAACTTAGGATGTGAGTTCTCGTTCCGTAAGTTGTTTGGCGACGGCCTGGACGTGACGGACGATAACAATGCGTTTCTGGATGATCCCTACCATATGAAAGGTAGTTTTTTAAAGAATAAAGATTGGTATTCTTTTTTATTGTTTACTGTAACCTGGGACTTCGGCCCTCGTTGTAAAACCTGTAACAATGCAAAGAATATAGATAATATACAGTAGTTACAGATGAAGACACTATGTCGTTGATTGAACAAATAGACAAAGAACGCTTGCCGCAGCATGTGGCGATTATTATGGACGGCAACGGACGCTGGGCCAAAGCAAAGGGAAAAGACCGCAGCTTTGGGCATCAGGAGGGCGTTGTCTCTGTTCGTAAAGTCGTGGAAGCTGCTACGACGGTGGGTTTGAAATATCTGACGATGTACACGTTTTCGACGGAAAACTGGAATCGTCCCGAGGCGGAAGTCCAGGCCTTGATGAGCCTGTTGGTTTCGGCTATTCACCGAGAAACTCCCGACTTGATGAAAAATAATGTCCGGTTGATGGCAATCGGCAATCTGGATCGCCTGCCGGCAGATGCGCATGCCACCTTGCTGGACTGCATTGCACAGACTTCGGCCAATACAGGCACTACGCTTATATTGGCTTTAAGCTATTCGGCCCGTTGGGAAATTACCGAAGCTGTGAAACGTCTGGCACAAGATGCTGTTGAGAAGAAAATAAACCCCAACGATATAACCGAGGCCGTCGTCTCGGAACACCTGACTACTAAAGGTATACCCGATCCGGATCTGTTGATCCGTACCGGAGGGGAACAACGCGTCAGCAACTTCCTGCTTTGGCAGTTGTCGTACGCCGAATTCTTTTTTACCGATGTGTATTGGCCGGATTTTAGAGAAGAAGAGTTGTATGGAGCTATATTGTATTACCAGCAGCGCGAACGGCGTTTCGGTAAGACAAGTGAGCAATTAATCTTATAACAATAGCTGTTATATGTACAAAAGAATAGTGCTGTTTTTTATTTTTCTGGGATTTGCCTGCGGGGCATTCGCTCAGGAAACTGACACTACCAAGGTTGAAGAACCGGCAGATGTGCCGGTCATTTCTTATTCGTCACCTCCCAAGAAGTATATCATCGATAGTATTCGGGTGACGGGGATTAAGAATTATGATGATTTCGTGTTAATCGGTTTTTCCGGCTTGTCGAAGGGTGATGAGATCACCGTTCCCGGAGGAAGCGAAATCACAACAGCAGTAAAGCGTTTCTGGAAACACGGTTTGTTTTCCGACGTGAAAATCTTGGCGACTAAGATTACCGATGATAATAAAATCTGGTTGGAAATCCAGTTGAAGCAACGTCCGCGTGTTTCACAAGTGAACTATCACGGCATCAAGAAGGGGGAACGCGAAGATCTGGATGCCCGTCTGGGATTGCGTAAGGCTATCAGATAACGCCGAACGTGATCGACCGTGCTACCACTCTGATCAAGAAGTTCTTCGATGGAAAAGGTTTTAAGAACGTGGAAGTCGAAATTGTTCAGAAGGACGACCTGGCACATGAAGGTGAAGTTATCGTCGATATCAATATCGATAAGAACGAAAAGACTAAGATCCACCAGATTCATTTCGAAGGGAACAGCGCTTTGTCTGACCGTGACTTGAAAAAGGCGATGAAGAAGACGAACGAAAAGTTTAGTCTCTACAATGACTGGAAGAGCAGTATTCTGGAAGCTTTCAGCACAAAGAAGTTTACATCGGAAGAATATGAAAACGATAAAAAACACATTATCGAGAAATATAACGAAAAGGGATATCGTGACGCCGTTCTGGTGGAAGACAGCGTTGTGAACTACAATGATAAACGTGTAGATATATTCCTGAAGGTTGAAGAAGGTGACAAGTATTATCTGAAAGATATATCTTTTGTCGGTAATACCAAGTACCCGGCGGAACAGTTGAATTATATATTGGGGATGAAACCGGGAGACGTTTATAACCAGAAAAAACTGAATGAACGGTTGACTACGGACGATGATGCCGTTTCTAACCTGTATTATAACAATGGTTATATCTTCTTTGGCGCCGATCCGGTGGAAGTGGATGTCGATAACGACTCTATTTCTTTGGAAATCCGTATCCAGGAAGGACCGCAGGCTACTATCAACCGTGTTATCATCAATGGTAACGACCGCTTGTATGAAGATATCGTTCGCCGTGAGCTTCGTACGAAACCGGGTATGTTGTTTAGCCGCGAAGACTTGATGCGTTCAACCCGTGAAATTGCGCAGATGGGACACTTCGACCCGGAAAACCTGGTACCGCAGCCACTGCCTGATCCTGACAATGGAACGGTGGATATCCAATATAACCTGGTATCTAAAGCAAACGACCAGATCGAGTTCTCCGCCGGTTGGGGACAAACGGGTGTGATCGGTAAGTTGAGTTTGAAGTTTACGAACTTCTCCATGAAGAACCTGCTGAATCCAAGTACTTATAAAGGTATTATCCCGCAAGGTGAAGGACAGACGCTGACACTGAGCGGCCAGACTAACGGACGTTACTATCAGGCCTATAGTATTTCATTTATGGATCCCTGGTTCGGAGGCAAACGCCCGAATACCTTGTCTGTAAGTGCTTATTTCTCCAAACAGACCGATATCAGTAGTAATTATCTGAGTAATAATAGTGGTTATGGTGGTTACGGTGGCTACGGTGGTTATCCTTACTACGGAGGATATGGCGGATATGGTGGTTACGGTTACGGCGGTTATGGTTATGGCTATAATTATGGCAACTACGAGTTGGCATACGACCCGGATAAGTCGATTATGATGTTCGGACTTTCTGCCGGTTACGGTAAACGTTTGAACTGGCCGGATGACTACTTCCAGTTTATGGCAACCTTGAACTATCAGTTGTATATGATGAAAGATTGGGATTACTTCCTGGTAAATAATGGTAACTGTCATAACATCAACCTGGAGTTGAACTTGCAGCGTAATTCTATCGACAACCCGCTGTACACACGTAAAGGTTCTCAGTTCATGTTCTCGGTAGCGGCAACTCCGCCCTGGTCATTGTGGGATGGCAAGGATTATAAGAATATGAGCGATCAGGATGAAGCCAAGTTCCGCATGATCGAGTATCATAAATGGAAATTCAAAGCGAAGATATTCTCTCCGTTGGCTCCGTTGACAGTGAAACGTACGCCGGTATTGATGTCACGTGTTGAATACGGTTTCTTAGGTTCTTACAACAAGTATAAGAAATCTCCGTTTGAAACCTTCTATATGGGTGGTGACGGTATGAGCGGTTACTCCAGTACATATGCAACCGAAACGATCGGTTTGAGAGGTTATGAAAACGGTAGTATTGCCGGTAATGGCGGATATAACTCTTACGGTTATGCTTATTCACGTCTGTCGATGGAGTTGCGCTATCCGTTCCTGTTGGAACCGTCGTCAACGATCTATGGTCTGGTCTTCGTGGAAGCCGGTAATGCATGGGTTGACCTGAAAGACTTCAATCCGTTCCAGTTGAAACGTTCTGCCGGTGTCGGTGTTCGTATCTTCCTCCCGATGATCGGTTTGATGGGTATTGACTGGGCTTACGGTTTCGATCGTCCTGACGGAAGTTCTCAGAGAGGTGGTAGCAACTTCCACTTTATTATCGGACAGGAATTTTAAAGAGTTGAAAGTTGAAAGTTGAGAGTTGAAAGTTAATAAGAAAAGGCAAGCGGGGTTGAATCCGGTTGCCTTTTCTTGTATTTGGGCTTTTCCTCTTTTGTTTTTCAAGTCTGTTAAATTGTTAATTGTCTCTTATTAATTTTCAATTTTCAATTCTCAATACTCAATTCTTTTATCTTTGCAGTCAGAAGGTAAAACTATAAATGACATGTGTATGAAAAAGATTATTGCCTTAAGCTGTTTGTTGTTCCTTTGCACATTTGCGGGACACGCACAAAAGTTTGCTTTAATAGATATGGAATATATCCTGAAAAACATTCCGGCTTATGAAATGACAAATGAGCAGTTGAGCCAAGTCTCCAAGAAATGGCAGAACGAAGTGGATGCGATTCAGCAGGAAGCGCAGAACATGTATAAGACTTATCAGAGTGATCTTGTCTTCCTCTCTGCCGAGATGAAGTCGAAACGGGAAGAAGATATTGTCAAGAAAGAACAAGAAGCGCAGGATTTGAAACGCAAATATTTCGGTCCGGAAGGCGAGTTGTATAAGAAACGTGAAAGTCTGATGAAGCCGATACAGGATGAAATCTATAATGCCGTCAAGGAGATATCCGAAGACAAAGGATATCAGATGGTGATGGACCGTGCTTCGTCGATGAATATCATTTTCGCTTCTCCGAAGATCGATATAAGCAATGAAGTCCTGATAAAATTAGGATATTCAAAATAAATGCTTACATTTGTGCGCTTTAAAGACGTAAATATGAATATGATTAATAACAAGTAATATTTTATAGGAAAATGAAGAAACTGATTATTTTTTTGTTGATGATGCTCCCCTTGAGTCTTTTCGCTCAAGAATCTAAGATCGCTGTTGTAAATACACAGGAAGTGATCCAGGCTATGCCGGAATTTGCTGATATGCAGAAAAAAATGACTGACTTAGAAGCAAAATATAAGAATGAAATGCAAGTTATGAATGAGGAATACAATAAGAAGTATGCTGATTTTATAGCCCAGCAAGATTCATTGACAGAAAATATCAAGATGAGAAGAATGCAGGAATTGGAAGATATGCAACAGCGTACTCAGAACTTCGTTCAGATCTCACAGCAGGATTATCAGAAGCAGCAGGGTGAATTGTTCGCTCCGATTCAGGAAAAACTGAAAAAAGCAATTGATGCGGTCGGGGCTGAAAAAGGATATACCTATATTTTGGATCCGCAGATTGTGCTTTTCAGCGGAAACTCTGCTATCGATGCAACTCAGTTTGTAAAAGCTAAGTTAGGTATTAACTAATTAAATAGCTACGATACATAACAAAGGATGCCTCTCTATGAAAGGCATCCTTTGTTGTCTCTATATAATTCATAATTTATAATTCACAATTCCTTCCATGTTTTCATCAGCTCCAGGCCCAATAGGTATTTTCGACTCCGGTTACGGAGGGCTTACCATTTTCGACAAGATTCGGGAAGCAATGCCCGGATATGATTACATCTATCTGGGAGATAATGCCCGTACGCCATACGGACCGCGTTCGTTTGAGGTCGTCTATCGCTTTACGCGGCAAGCGGTAGAAAAGCTTTTCGATGAAGGCTGCCAGCTTGTAATATTAGCTTGTAACACCGCATCGGCAAAGGCATTGCGTACGATCCAGCAGAAAGACTTGCCGCTGTGGGACCCGAACCGTCGTGTCTTGGGTGTCATACGGCCTACGGTGGAGCTGATAGATCAGATTAGCACAAGTAAACATATCGGCATTTTAGGAACGAATGGGACGATTTCTTCCGGTTCATATTCCATGGAAATAGAGAAGATGTTTCCGCATATCACGGTAACGGGAGAAGCTTGTCCGATGTGGGTGCCGCTGGTCGAGAATAACGAGTTTGATTCGCCGGGAGCCGATTACTTCGTTAGGAAACACCTCGAACATATCCTGCATGTCGATCCGGAGATCGATACGCTGGTTTTGGGCTGTACTCACTATCCTTTGCTGATGAATAAGATCCGTGCTTTCCTGCCCTCCGGTATTACTCTGTTTGCACAAGGCGAATATGTGGCTGCGAGTCTGAAGGACTATCTGCGTCGCCATCCCGAAATGGATGCGCGGTTGACGAAGCAAGGACAATGCCGCTTCCTGACAACCGAATCCGCCGCCAAGTTTTCAGATGCCGCTTCCGTCTTTCTCAGTCATTCGGTGGAGGTGGAACAGATCTCGATCGATTGAGTGGGTGGGGGATGGTTATTGAGCAAACTTGATATGCAGGACAACCATTTCCGATACAGTCCCGACCCGATAAGGCGGTCCCGCTATCCCGATGCCGGAAGAGACGTAAAACTGCGTCGGCCCTTTTTTATGGTAACCGTACGGGCATTCGTAGATCAGCTTCATCAAGAGCGGATAAGGCCATAGCTGGCCGTTGTGCGTATGTCCATGCAAACCTAAATCCACACCGTTCATCGCCATCTCGGCAAACGACCAGGGCTGATGGTCCAACACGATGATCGGTTTAGTCGTATCGAGTCCGGCCATTAGCGTGTGCAGCGGCTTTCTTTTCTTATTGATATAGTCGTCACGTCCGATCAGGTAAAACGAAGAATCCGGACTGGCGACAGAATCGACCAGAAGCGTTGCTCCCGTTTTCTTCAACCAGCGGTATTTGGCCATACGGTTGGCACGGTATTCGTGATTCCCATAAACGATGTAGACCCCCAACGGAGCTTTTAACTGCTTTAAATCGTCCTCTATATGAGCTTTTTCGGCAAAACGCGACTCGTAATCCATAATGTCGCCAACCAGCACGACCATATCGGGATGCTGTTCATTGCTCATCTTCACATAACGTTGTACCAGTTTTTTCCCGATAACCTCCCCGATATGCAGGTCGCTCATCATGACAATCTTCATGCTGTCGCGATCACTGCTTCCTTTTGGAAGGGTGATATATATGTTTTTGACTATCGGGTGGGTTACGACATGATAGGCATGGAACATCAATCCGGTGACAAATGCGATAATCACGAAAAACAGAGTCAGCTTCGTTTGCTTCCAATGACTCGTGATCCAGCCGGGAAACCAGTGGAAAAAGCGGTTGCTAAGCCGGAGCACTTCCAACAGCAGTAGGGAAAGAGTGATGTAGAGGGAAGCAATATACCAAGTGTTGCAAATATACTGGATCGTGATCATGACCTGGTCCGGCAGTACATTGCGGAATGCAAATCCGAAGAAGAAGAGTGATAATTCAAGGACAAAAAGCAAGATGTAAGGAATCCGCCAGCTCTTTTTAGGCGGAATAGCCTGATACCCTCTCCAGAAGATGTAGGGATTCAGTAATATCTGTGCAACTATCGATTGAATAAAAACTCTCATTTAGCAAACTATTTGCAGGTAATCTCGAATACGACCAGTTCACTGTCGGTGCCGATCCTGAAAGGAGGCCCCCAAAGCGACAGTCCGGAGGAAACATAAATATGGCTGTTTCCCCATTGGCGGTAACCATGACTCTGTTCGAATATGTGATCGGTGATCAGGCTGATCGGCCATATCTGTCCGCGGTGCGTATGTCCGCTGAACTGGAGGTCGACGCCGGCATTTTCTGTTTCCGACAGGTTGTATGGTTGATGATCCAAAAGAATAACAGGTTTTGCCGGGTCAATGTTTTTCGTCAACTCTTGAAGAGATAACCGGGATTTGTTGCTGCGGTCGTCACGTCCGACTATCTGTATGCCGTTGGGCAACGTCACGACTTCGTCTTGCAACAGGCGGATCGGTGTCTCTTTTATGAACTGTACGCTTTTCCGTATGCCGCTGATATATTCGTGATTGCCGGGTACCATATAAATGCCCAGCGGGGCTTTCAGCTCTGCCAGTTCTTCCATCATTTTTTCTTCATACAGAGGTACGACGCTGTTGTCGATCAAGTCACCCCCGATTAAGATCAAGTCCGGTTTCTGCTCATTGATCATCCCGACATATCGTTTTAGTTCTTCCTTGTCCGTCCCGTAGCCCAAGTGGATATCGCTGACGGAAACCACTCTCAACGGTTGTTCGTTATTAACCGGCTGCTTGTTGATAACCATGTTGATAACTTCCGTTTTCGGATGTTGATAATTATAATATCCGTAGCTTAACAGGCTAAGTGTCAGGAAAAAGGAAATATAGAACCCGTATTTGCACGGGAAGTTGAAAAGCCGGAATATGTCGAATACCATTAGGAACAACACCATGTAAAGCGTGAAGACCAGCCAGCCGCTTCCGATTTCGTGTGATGTATGGGCCAGGACAACCGGAAGCTTTACGTTCCGAGCCAGAAAACTGCCGAAGAAAGACAGTGCCCCACACCAAAAAAGTATGGCCAGCAGAACTTTAACACCGAAAGGCTGAGCTACCAAAGCCTGCGCCCCTCTTCTGAATATATATAAGTTTCCAGCAAGATAAATACTAATGAGGACAACGAAAAATGTCGGCATAGTTGTAAATTTTCGGCAAAAGTACGGAAACAATTTAAGTTATAAGACAAGTGGGGATTTAAAAAAATGTAAGGATAAGGTGTCTACAACTGAAGTGGCTATTCGGAGAAAAATTATACCCTATTAGAAAAATGCCGGCATCTTTTAGAAAAGCGGTCGGCATTCTTTGGGAAAGCGGTCGGCATCCTTTTTTGAAGGGATGCCGACCGCCAAATCTATCATTTACATTTGTAAGTCGCCGCCTTAACATTCCAGCCCTTCACGACGAAGAGCGGTTCTGAAGGCATATCGGCCGTTGCCGTTTCGATGATGACCGTTTGGCTTTCTCCCGGCAAGAGCGAGAAGAAGTTATCGGTATAGAAACTGGGGCGTACCGGCTTTTTATTCTGATCCAGCAATTGAAGCTGAGTAAAGAATGCGATCGTCGAAGAGGTATTCTTTATTTCTGCTTTTATAAAGTGCCGGTCAGCTTCCTGATAAGCCTTGTAAGTCGTTTTCAGCTGGACTTGTTTCAGCTTCGACAAATCCTCGAAACCGGATGAAGTCGGGCCGGTCAGTGTCTTACGGCCTTCATACTTATCGTTGGAACGCCAGTAGAAGGTGTTCGCCACTTCCTTACCTTTTTCATTATACAGGCGCAGTTTGATGAAATGAACCTGTGTGATGTTCTGCGGGAAGTCGATCGTGAAAACGTCGTTTACAACACCGTCTTCCGGTATGTCGATAACCTGCGACTTATTCCATACTTTCTTGCTGTTGAGGTCATACACTTCAGCTGTGACCTTATAATTCTTGAAAGCCTGGTAGTAGTCGTTGCAGACGGAAACCGTATTTTTCAGATAATCGAATTGCGCATGGAGCGGTTCCAGCGCATTCTGTGTATGGTAAAGCGATGCTGTAGGCTCCAGCGAATAGTCCCACATACGTGCGCAGACCTGGCTTATGGGGCAGTTATGATACCAGAACAGAAGTCCCGATGCATAGCGGTCGCCATATCCTAACTTGTTATAGTTCCATACTTCCCAGATCGATTTGGAGTTCATGGCACCAACAAACTGGCCTTTAGTCGCAAACTCTTCAATGGAAGAGGAAGCGCCGTAGTTGTTGGTCAAGTCGGTGTACATGGTCGACATCAGGTGGAAGCCGCCGCCGTCATGATAGTCCCAGACCTCCTTGTTGATCGGCCAGAGATCCTTTTCGTCCATCACTTCCCGAAGGGTTTCGACAGTCGGGATCGTCGGTGCGCCATATTCCGGGTTGAACCCGTCGACACGGCTGCCGCGTTCCGAGGCGGTGTTTTCGTAATGCTGCATCGGATTAACCTGTTTGTATGGGCTTCCGTCGTGTACGCCGTCACATTCCGACTGCATCTGGTAGCCACGTGTGCCGTCCAGTGCCATAATCATGTCTTTCGCTCCCGGCATTTCCGTACTTTCGTTCGAGGAAACATAGTAGGCCAGCGAAGGATGATTGCGCAGGCGTTTGACGGTTGCTTCCACATTGCTCAGGTATAAATCTTTATCTTGCGGATGTTTGGTGTCGCCTGTCATCCAGAATTCCTGCCAGACAAGCAGTCCCATTTCGTCGCAGAGCTGGAAGAAATAGTCCGATTCGGCAATACCGCCGCCCCACATACGGATCAGGTTGACACCCGATTGTTTCGTGTAGCGGAGTTCTGCATACGTCCGTTCGTCCGAAGTGCGAAGCATGCCTTCCGGAATCCAGTTGGTTCCCCGGATGAACAGTTTCTTTCCGTTGACATAGAACTGGCGGGATTTATCCGGCGTGTTCTGGTCGGAAGTGATTTCGCGGATACCGAAACGTGTTTTTGTCTCGTCGGAAACCTTTCCGTCTACGGTTACGGTCAGCTTCAGTTCATACAGTTCCGGATTCCCTTTGAAGAGCGGCCACCACAGGCGGGGATTCTTGATCGTAAGCTGCGGAAACTCTTCGGGGGTGAAACTGACAGTCTGTGTCTCGCCTCTGAACAGATTCAATTCTTTGCTGAATGTGATGTTTTCACCGGCGATTTCACCTTTGACGGTACATTTGACATTCCCTTGCGTCGGGTTCACAACCTCTACACTGACTGTTTCCTTTGCCAGGTCATATCCCGGTTTTGCCAGATCCGATTTGATAAACGGATGGCGGAGAACTGCTTTGTCTGTGGCGTAGAGGCTGATATTTTTCCAGATACCGGTGTTGCGGTCGCGGATACCGTCGTTGAACGTGAAGTCCCAGCCCACGCTCATCAGCATGGTGGTGTTCAGTCCGATGTTCCCGTCTCCACCGTTGTGGAATTCGCCGACGGCTCCCCAGCGTTTCGGCTTGATCGTACCCGGCATATCGACCGGATAGACTTTGATAGCCAGCGCGTTCTTGCCCCCGATACGGGCGAAATCGGTGATATTGATATAGTCCGGTTTGAACATTCCGGACATATTGCCGAGCAGATAACCGTTCACCCAAATCTCGGCGCGGTAGTTGATACCGTCAACCTGGAGCCATACGATTTTGTCCTTGTAGCTTTCCGGCACATCGAACTCTGTCCGGAACCAATAGGTGTAGAAATCGCGTCCGGCCTTTGCCAGGTCCGGGATGATGTTCTGATCCAATTTGTTGTTCATTCCGTAATAGGGCTCCGGATAAACCTTGTTGTGGACGAGCGAGTTCAGTACCGTACCGGGCACGATTGCCGGCATCCAATCTCCGGTCTGGTAACCCGGTTGTGAGATTTTCTCCGCCGGATCTTTGGCTTCTCCGGCTTTATACATCTGCCAGTTGAAGCCTCCGTTATGTCCGTCTTTCGAGTCCAGATAGATTTTTTCCGGACTGCGATAATAATTGGGTGTCTGAGCCTGCACAAAGCAGACAGACAGAAGTAAGAATATTCCTGTAATAATGCTTTTCATGATTTACTTATTTAATTCGGAATCGGATCTCCTGGTGTTTTCTTTGCCGGGTCATAAACGGCTACGCTCACCTGTGAGTCTGCACATCCGTAATAGAGATACCATTTGTTTTTAAAAAAGACCAAACCTTCGATAAAGACTGTCCCGTCGACATACTGACCGCTCTTTTCAAACGACTCCATCGGACGGAAGAAAGGGACGTCGAGGCGTTGCAGCACTTTCATCGGTTCTTTCGGATCTGTCAGTATCTGGCCGGCACAATAGGCGCCTGCCGTGAAACGTTTGTCGCGCTTGCTGTCGTTATTCTGGTTTTTACCGTTGTAAAGCAACAGGATGCCTTTGTCTGTCAGGACTGCAGGAGGGCCGCATTCCGTCAGGGCGCTGTCGAAGAACTGCGGACGTGGTCTGATGACGGCTGCCAGTTCGTTCTTCTCGTCCAATATCGGAGTCCAGTTCACAAGGTCGTCTGAAGTAGCTGCTGCGACCATATGTTCTCCCCAATACATGAAATATTTCCCGTTTATTTTAGCTAATACCTGCTTGCCGTCCTTTATTTGTGTTACCATCGAGCCGGATTTGCAGGCCATGTCTTTGAAACGTCCGTTGTAGGCTTTTGCAAAGCCGGTCCGTGTTTTTCCCATTTGACCAGATCGCGGGATGTGGCGATGCACAGGCGCGGCACTTTCCGGTTCCAGGCAGTATAAGCCATCACATACAGGCCGTCTTCCGTCATCGTGACGCGCGGATCTTCACATCCTCCCGGCCATTCGAATTCTTTCGCATTATCATTATCCGGATACATGACTGGCGTTTTCCGGCGTTGTACATGAATGCCGTCTTTAGACTCAGCCAGGCCGATGCGGGAAGTCCTTTTTCCGATACCTGTGGCCGAATTGTCTTCCGCCCGGTAAAGGACATAGATCTTACCGTCTTTGACGGTTGCTGCCGGGTTAAATACATCACTTTCTTCCCAGTTCATTTTTTTACCCTGCATGGGGCAATCGAATTGGCTTGCCGGGTTCGGTGTGATAATCGGATTGACTTTTTCAGGTCTGACAAACCCGCCTAAAGCCCAGTCCGGTAAATCATTTTGGCTATACCCGAGTAGAGGTAAAACAGCCAGACTGATGAGTAAGATACTTCTTTTCATGTTCTAAAGAATAAAAAGGGCACAAACATCCGGTTAAAACCGGATATCTGTGCCTTAGGTTATTTATTGTACAGTTGTTTCGATGATGGTACTATAGTTGATCGCATTTTCGGTCTTGGCACCGACGCGCACATATATTTTATTACCATTTCCCTGTATCTTGTACAGATTGTCCTGGTAATTCTTATCGTTCTCCAAATCGAAGACGATAGTACCTTCGTTTCCGCTGACTGTTTGCTTGCCAGCCTGGTTCGCACTTCCGTTATCGACACCCGGTGCAAAGTTCCAGTAGCCGTACACTTCGGATACGTTAAAGCTGCTGTTGGTCGGAGTCACCTTGTAAGTGATGGTGATCTTTTTGCCGGAAGCCTGTGCTGAAGCTGTGATTCTGGCATAAGGCGTTGCCTTCAGATCCAGGGTTGTCTGTCCTTTTACCGTGATAAACTCTTCGCACGGAGAAACGAACGGACCGTTTACGATAATCTTATAATCGCAGTTGAACAGCTTTGAGTTTTCATATGTCCCATCCAGCTTTGCATAGAAATCGACAGACTGTGTCGCATCCGTATTCTGCTCGAACATATTAATAATAACACCGGTAGAACCCTGAACCGGCAGTGGTATCGGTTCGTTGGTCTCTGCATCCAGGATTTTTCCTTTGATACCTCCGTTTGGAGCATCATAATTATCCAGATCACTCAAACAGCTTGTGAAGCATAATGAGCAAACGGCCATCAATAATAAACTTATCTTTTTCATATCAAATTTCTAATTTAGATGATTAATTAGTAAAGCCCGGATTCTGAATCAGATTCGGATTTGAATTCATATCGTCCTGATTAATCTTGGTATAATAGTTCTTTTCAAGGAAAATACGCAATTGCTTGGGTGAATTATAACCTCTTTCAAATACATATTTATCGTCACGAATATCACGCCAAGGATACAGGGCAGTACCTCTGAATCCATTCAATCCGCCTTGTTTTGCATCCAGATGAGCAATTCTCCAGCGTTTCATATCCCAGAAACGATGACCTTCGAATGCCAATTCCACTCTGCGTTCGTGGCGTACCTTTTCCATATTGATGCTTGACAATAAGGCGATACCGGCACGTTCGCGGATTTTGTTGACAG
Organism: Parabacteroides sp. AF48-14; assembly: GCF_003477465.1. NCBI lineage: Bacteria > Pseudomonadati > Bacteroidota > Bacteroidia > Bacteroidales > Tannerellaceae > Parabacteroides > Parabacteroides sp. AF48-14. The sequence goes on along the minus strand of NZ_QUDI01000022.1, from coordinate 66,581 downwards.
CTTCCAGCGCTTCCGAAGAATTGTTCAGCTCCATCGCAGCTTCCGCCAAATTTAGGTAAAATTCTCCTAAACGGAAAACCGGCCAGGGAGTTTCTGACTTACCCATGTTCATATCAGTCAACGTTTCGTCCCAGAATTTCTTCTGATAGAAGCCTGTTTTGGAAGCGTCACCTGCATCAGCGCCACCGTCTTTTCCGGATGTACTGTATGTTACACCATTGATTTCAATTGTGTTACCGCCGTCAGGCTGGCTTGTTGCCGGATATCTTTCGTTATCGGAAACGATAATACCTCTCATCCATTCGATCTCGGTAGTCTGGCAGGGTGAACCTGGCATATAAACAGAGGCGAAGAGGCGGGGATCTTTATTCGTAAAGACATCATAAGGCTTGTCATAACGGATCGGTTTGCCATTTTCTTCCAGTTTCAATGTACCTTCGGAACCATCTATATATTCGTAAGTCTCAACCATTTCTAAGGTCGGAGCGATACCGCAACCCCAACCACCTGCGCGGTAAGAGAAAGGTGCGTTACGTTTGTCCCAGTCATGTCCTTTGCCACCGGCAACATTATACTGTTTCTGGAAAATATATTCTCCGTTGTCTCCATTGCCTTTCAGGAACATATCGCAATAGTTCTGAGCCTTGTTATCCGGCTTTTTGTTGTACAATGTATATTGGCCGGAATTGATGATCGCTTTGGATGCATCATAAGATGTCTGGAAAAAGCGGTCTGCTTCGGAAGAAGGGATTCCTACGAGGCCATCCAGCTGTACCGTTCCGTAACGGGCGATTGAACCGGCATATAAGGCTGCACGTGAACACAATGCCAACGCTACATATTTATTGGCACGGTATTTAGCATCAGCACCTCTTGTTTCGGGAAGATCCTGTGCGGCTTCCTGGCTTTCTTTCACAATGAAGTTGTAGATATCCACTTCCTTGTCGCGCGGAACCATTAATGCCTCCAGGTTATTCGGGTCATACACCTGCGGTTCTGTGATCAGAGGAACACCGCCATAACGTTTTACCATTGTGAAATAATGGAAAGCACGAATGAAGCGGGATTCTGCCAAAAGTAACTTCTTTTCTGAATCGGATAATGACGTCGCTTCTTCCAACTGGCTGATAAAGTCGTTGCAGTTTCGTATGAATTTATAACGATCGGAGAATTTCTGTTCAAACAGGGCATCTTCATACGTGTATGTCGCATTCCCATTATCGAACATCGGGTCTTTCTGGAAAGAACCCTGTGCTTCGTCAGACATGGAAGAGGCGTTTTGCAGACGCCATGCGTCACGCTGCCAGTAATTGAAATCTTCCAGGTTCATGTTGTCGTACAGGTTTACCATTACGCCGTTGATCAATTTAGGATCTTTCCAAACCTGTTCAGGAGTGATGATGTCGAAAGCCTCTTTTTCAAGATAGTCAGAACATGCTGTCGCTCCTAACAAAAGTAATCCGCATCCAATGTTTCTTATAATTGTTGTATTCATTGTTTCTTCTTTTAGAATGTTAGATTAACACCGAAATTAAATGTTTTCATTTGAGGATAGTAACGGAACATACCTTCTTTGTTTTCCGGGTCCATATACTTCATCATGCCGGTACGACCGGTAAAAGTCGCCGTATTGAAGCTGTTCACATATACGCGCAATTTTTCGATCCCGGCTCTTTGCATCCATCTTTTCGGGAAGGTGTAACCGATCTCGACAGTCTTCAGACGCAAATAGTTCGCTTTCTGCTTTGTCCAGGTGTTGTTTCCGGAATTGGAAGAGAAACCGGTCGGGCGAAGTGCCGGCATAAAGCCCGGGATCCATTCGCTGAACATATCCGACGGATCTTCTCTATGCCAACGGTCCAACCAAATTGTGCTACCGTTACCAAGACCTTGCTGGATAAACGGAGACATAAAGTCACCGGATGTGAATACTTCATGTCCTGCTCCACCCTGGAAGAAGAGGGTTACATCGAAACCTTTATATTCTCCATACAGGTTCAAGCCGTAATAGATACGGGGAGTATTTCCGTGTCCGATCGGCTGGTCGTCTTTTCCATCGATGATACCGTCGTGGTTCCAGTCTTCAAACTTCAAGTCACCCGGCATCAATGATTTATTACCATTGTTATCCTGGATCGGTGAGTTCAGGATCTCTTCATAACTCTGGAACTGCCCGACACAAACTTTACCCCACTGGATGTCTTTATAACGGTCATTGCTGTTATTTCTCCAGTCATCATACATGTTGGCGGAAGCAGCACGTTCTACATGTTCGTTATAAATACGGGTAGTAGAGAAGTTCCCCTTTACATCATAGGTAAAGTCACCTATTTTATGACGGTGCCCGATTACAACTTCAAATCCCTGGTTTTTGTCCGAGTTCAGGTTTTCAACCGGAAGTTCCTGGCCGAATGTTGTCGGCAATGTGAGCTGGCGCTTTGTCAAAAGGCCGGAACGTTTACGAACGAAATAATCAAATTCGACATTGATCAAGCCCGAAAGAATGGATGCTTCGAATCCGACGTTGGCAGTCTTGGATTCATACCAGGTCAGATCCAGGTTAGGCATACCTCTGTCTTTTGCCCCGTTTGTCAATCCGCCTGAACCCAGAACATAGTTTCCGGATGGATAGCGGTAACCTTGCAAATATTGGTAAGCTCTGTATTTGCCGTCTTTTTCATCATCATCAGTGTATCCGGTCACACCTTCGTCACCGACTTTACCGTATGATCCTCTGATCTTGAAGTTGTCGACCATCGGTAACGCTTCCTTGAAGAACGCTTCTTCGGAAACACGCCATCCCAAAGATACAGCCGGGAAGAATCCCCAACGGTTATCCGGTGCAAATTTGTAAGAACCATCGTAACGGAAACTTACTTCTGCCAGGTACTTATTGTCGTATGCGTAGTTGACACGGCCAACTAAACCGGCATGGGATGAAACACGGGCTGTACCGCCATTGTTCATGTTCGTCTTGTCTCCGGCATCGATTTGGTCGATGGCGCCCACCGTGAATTGGCGGTATGCACTTAATATGTCTGTACGGTCATTGTAGAATTCCCATAAAGCCAATGCTCCGATATCATGTTTACCGAATGAGTTATGGTAATTCAATGATATTTGCCCGTTCGGTCTGAAATAGTTGTCATTCTGAGTTGTCAACTCCGAAATGGTATGGCTACCGGACGCATTATATACATCGTTGATCGCATCGTAGGTATATTCATAATATTCTTTATACCATTTGCGGCTGTACTTGTTGTTATAGTCGTATGAGAATAAGGCCTTTGCAGATAAACCTTTTACCCAAGGCAGTTCCCAGTTCAAGGCGATAGACCCGTTAAACTCGCGGCGGTCCCGTCTGTCGTAACCTACATTGTCTATGTCGGATAGATGGACTGGGTTTCCTTTATCGCCCGGATTAGACCAATAATCCGGATTTCCGTTTGCATAGATAGGAAATACCGGTTTTGCCATCTGGATACTACGACTTAGCGGTTCAGCTTCGTACGGTTTCATACGTGTGTCCAGACGTCCGCTCAACTGCAGGTCAACGGTGAAACCTTTTACGATTTCAGCACTGATATTGGAACGAACGTTATACTTCTTGAAATTGAATGCTTTAGATTTGTAAATACCTTCCTGGTCTGTCAAACCTAATGAGAAGAAGTATTTTACTTTTTCAGCACCACCGGAAACACTCAGGTTGTGGTAGGTTGTCGGAGCCGTTTTACGGATCACTTCGTCATACCAGTCGGTTGTCCCGATACCTTGTTTAAACTTTGCCAGGTCGTCATCCGAATAAGGAGCCGGGATACCGATGTTTTGCTGTGCCTCGTTGTACAAGGTCGCATATTCGTATCCGTTATAATACTCCGGATAACGGGTGATGTTCTGTATGCCGACATATCCGTTGTAAGTGATTTTCGGTTTACCCAATTCACCTTTTTTTGTCGTGACAAGGATTACACCGTTCGCTCCCTTGAAACCGTAAACGGCTGCAGAAGCATCCTTCAAAATACTGATCGACTCGATATCGTTTGCGTCGATCTGCTTAAAATCACGTTCCACACCGTCGACGATTACCAATGCATTACCGTAACCACGAATATCGATGCTTGCATCGTCGTCACCCGGAGCACCGCTTCTCTGTACGGCACGAAGTCCCGGAAGCTTACCGGCAAGAGCATTACTAACGTTCGGTGTTTTGACAGAGGCAATGTCTTTCGATTGCAAGGAAGCCACTGATCCTGTTACGGATGCACGTTTCTGGACGCCGTAGCCGACAACGACAACTTCATCCAACGCTTGTGAATCTTCAGCTAATTTTACGTTAATTGTAGTTTTGTTGTTCACCGGTAACTCTTGGTCTTTATAGCCGATGTATGAAACAACCAACACTGCATTGGGAGCTACGTCCAATGAGAAATTACCGTTCATATCGGTAATCGTTCCGTTTGTAGTGCCTTTTTCTACAACATTGGCACCGGCAATAGGACCTAATTCATCTTCTACTACACCCTTTACCGTGTGTTTTGCTTGTTGTGGGCTTCCAGTCGTTCCGGCCGGTGAGAGGACAATGTACGATCCTTCGATTTTGAAAGAGACATTGTTGTCAAACAGGTTTTGCAATACTTCCTGTAAAGAAGTATTTTCGGCTTTCACTGAGACTTTTCGGTTAACATTTACGTTCTTGTTGTAAATGAACAGTAAATTAGTCTGGCTTTCAATGTCATTCAGGATGTTTTCCAGCCGGACGTTGTTTTTGTTGAGAGTGACACGTATGCTCTGCGAGCTTACTGTTTCCGCCTGTACGCACATGGCGCAGGAAAGGAAAAACAGGGATGTCATCTTCAAAATACGAGATACACAAATGATTCTTTTTTTCATATTTGTGATAGTTTGATAAATGATATTAGATTAATACTTCGTTTTTCACATTGGACATAATTTGCCCTTCACTTCTGATTCTTAACTATTCATAGGCTATTATTGATTTTATATAATTTATTGAATACGAATTTCATTTTTATTTTCTCGCTCAAATGTGAAATGAGCATCTTGTTGCAAGGCTCTCAACACCTCTTCAATCCCGTCGGATATGCGGAACTTTCCACTGCAGGCATAATTATCGAGCTTGTGATTGTCGATAATGATGCGGATACCGTAGTTCTTTTCGAGTTCCTTCATCAGATCCTTGAATTTGATATCCTTAAACGTGATAAGTCCCTCCTTCCAAGTGTAGGGATTGAAGTCGGTGATGGGAGTGACAGTCAGCTTACCATTACTTAGTCTGACTGCATTATTTGGTTCTAACACAACTGATTCGTTTGGTTGGGACTTGTCGGTGACTTTTACACTTCCCCGGATAAGGGAAGTCGTAAATTCATTTTCACTATAAGCCTCTACATTAAACTGTGTCCCTAATACTTCCACCTCGCAACGTCCGGTATTGACAATAAACTTTTTGTTTTTGTTTTTTGCCACGTCAAAAAAGGCTTCCCCTTTCAGGTGTACTTCTCTCCGGTCGCCGTTGAACGAAGCCGGATAGGAGAACTCGGACCGGGCGTTGAGCCAGATATGGGTTCCGTCTGCCAGAGTCAGTTCAACCCGTTGTCCGGCAGGTACTTTTATCGTGTTGAGTGCTATTTCCTGCCGGGTGTTCTTATTTAACAGCACCGGTACATTATATAACAGGAACAGAGCCATGATAGCGGCTGCAACACTTCCTGTCCATTTCCAGAGGGAGACGGATCGTTTGCGGGCCTGTTTTTTTATTGTTTGCAAATCGTTCAGCTGAAGCGCGTCAAACAGTGTACGTTCCTTATAGAATAGCTTTCTGTTTTCAGCCGATTCGCTCACCCATTGGCGGATCACGGTCAGTTCCTTATCTGTAGCCTGTCCGCCAAACATTTTATGTAGTAACTTCTGTTCCATTTTTTTCCGTTTCTATTAGTAAGGGCGAACGGGAAAGGAAATACCCTAAAGGAATGAATGATTTTTTTTTAAATATCTATAAAATAATGTGCCAATGAGGGAGTGTGCCAATATGCCAATGAGAAGAAAAACTGGACCTTCTGCAAAAAAAATATTACAATAACCCCCTTTTTGACCGTTTTTCTATTTCGTCCGAAATCTTGATCGATTTTGGATTGACTCTTTTTCTGTTTTTAATCACCTTTACTGACAACAGATGAAGCGAGGTGCGCAGGCAGTCTGAAAAACCGTACAATTAGATTGCTGGAAACCGGAAACGCCGTCAAAGTGATAAAGCTTAACTCCCGGAGAATCGAATATTTGAAAATAAAACGGACGGCGTTCCGAATATCCCAAGGAAATTCAGGTGCTTTTTTGCCCTTTAGACGGTCCTCTTTCCAATTACGACCGTCCTAATCGCCATTACGACCGTCCTAATCTTCGCGAGGTGCCGAGTGCACTACACATTAGCACGGTCGCAATGGCAAAGAAGACGGTCGTAATTGCTGGAAACGTTCAAAAAAGAGGAAAAAGTCCCTTTTTGAGGTCAAAAAAGCGGATTAACATTTGTTTTGTTTCGGATGTCTTTCGGAACAGAAAAATACGTTTTATACAATAAGTCCCCCGGGATAGTTGAAAGTTAAGAGTTGAAAATTGAAAGTTATAGGAGGGAGTATTTGGTAAGAAAAGATTTACTTGCAAGAAAAACTGAACTTCTCCAAACAATCATTCATAGAAGAAATCAAAGAGGAGCAGGAGGTAGGGGAGGTAGTCTTTTAGTTCTTTACGTAATACATTTAGTGCCTTACTGATATGGAACTCGACGCTTTTCACGGAAAGATTGGTTTCCTGAGCAATTGTTTGGTAGTTTTTCCCTTCGTAGCGGCTCATGATGAAGATCCGGCTGGATTTTTCCGGTAACTTGGCAAGGGCTTGGTTAATAAGACCTTGTATTTCATTGCTAAGTAATGTTTCCGGTTCGCATGCTTCCAAACTGGAGATACGCATCTGTAACTCCCATTCTTTGTTGGATAATAAATTTTCTGCAATATTGTTCCAGGTACGTTCGCGTTGAAGATAGTCCAGGCATTTGTTTTTTAGAGTGACTAATATATATAAAGGAATATCTTTGACATCTTGTAACCGGTTCCGGTTTTCCCAATAATATATCAGGCTTTCGGTAACCAAGTCTTCTGCTGCTTCACGATTATATGTATAAGAATAGGCAAACCGAATATAGCGTTCACGGTGAGTGATAAAAATGTTATTGAATAATTTTATGTCTGTATTCTCATCCATGATATACTGTTAGAATGGGTATAGTCCTAAGAGAACTATGAACTTCAAATGTATGAATTTATTCTCAAATAGCTTAAATAAACTATCAGAAATTGATTATTTAGTGACAATGAAGCACTTTAGACGGTAAAGAAACAAAAAATTATTGTTATTTCAATTTTATAAGCATTTTACCTCTATATTGATGACTGAAATAATCCACTGATTATCATTCAGATATGAAAATGTGGCCATAGTTCTCTTAGAACTATGGCTTTTTTAATGATGGCTGTATAAGCTGTTTTTCAACCGCTTTATGATTTGCGGATTACTTTTTCGGGTACCCTACCGGATTGTTCATAATCGGTAATTGACTTTCAGTTAATTTTAGGATTTGTTTTAATGCCGCTTGGTCCATAGAGGCACGCGGGACAGTTGCTAACCCGGTGGCTGCACAGAAGATGTTGATATTCTGGCAAACTGTGCCTGCATCGACTGCTGCCATCAGTTTTACCTGATCTGTTACGCTGCCGAAACGGGAAAGGTCGGATACCAGAACCAGGCTGACCGGGGCTGATTTGACAAAATCTTGTCCGCCTGCGACCGCTGCACGGTGATCGCCTGCCGCAACAGGTTGAAGGCTGTTATCTTTGGCATCATACAAGTAAGCACCCTCTTTCATGATAACATAGACATCGATATCCTGTTTGTTCAAGGCAGAAGGAGCCGTACGCTTGCCGTCCGGACGGTTGATGCCGTTTGCCGCCCATAATAAATCGGATAAATCCTGTAGGCTGAGTTCTTTAACTGCAAATTCGCGGTCGGAGTGACGATCGGATAATGCTTTCATGACAGATGTTCCCCGGGTTTTGTCCGGCGTGTTTAATTTAACTGCTTTCATATTTTGTGCATACATGGTGACAAGCAGCAGTGATGCTGCAATTGTGAATAATAATTTTCTCATAAACTTGTTCTTTTTATTAATGGTTTCTACAAAAATAAGTGAAATTCGCAAGAATCGAACACCAAAATACATCTTTTACAATTCTTTAAAGCGTAAAAGTACGAGTGGTTCGTAGATAAAGTTACATTTGCAACTGTTTTTAATTTGTTTAAATCGATAATATCTAAATTCTCAAGTTTAATGAAAGAAAAACTACTCTACTTTGTGTTGATACTATTTGTGTCTACATCTGTGTTTGCGCAAAACAATAGTGGATCAACCGCCTCTTTTACGATAAAAGGGCAAGTAGTCGACTCTTTATCAAACGAGTCCGTTCCTTATGCCACATTGAGGATTGCGTTAGCTTCCGCTCCGCAAAATCCTGTAAAATTGTTGGCTTGTGATGATGATGGTAAGTTCAATGCAACGATGAACAAACCGGGTAAGTATATTATGACGATGGAGTCGTTAGGCAAACTCCCTGCCCAAAAAGCGTTTACATTGTCGGAAAATAAGAAAGTCCTTGATTTTGGGAAACTGTTCATGCATGACAACACGCAGCAACTGAACGAGGTTACCGTAACAGCCCAAAAGCCGTTGGTCAAGGTCGAAGTAGACAAACTGACTTATAGCCTGGAAGACGACCCGGAGGCAAAGACCAGCAATGCGCTGGAAATGTTCCGTAAGGTCCCGATGGTCACGGTCGACGGTGAAGATAAAATCCAGCTGAAAGGTTCTTCCAATTATAAAATCTATATGAATGGCAAGCCTTCAAACTTGTTGAGTGGAGAAAACGCTTCTGATGTATTGAAGAGTATGCCGGCAAGTTCAATTAAGAATATCGAGGTAATTACTGACCCCGGATCTAAATATGATGCGGAAGGTGTCGGTGGTATCATTAATATCATTACGACAAAGAATGCTTTGCAAGGATATACGGGTACGGTTCGTGCCAATGCCAGTACGATGGGCAGCTTCGGTGGTGGCGCATACATCTCGATGAAAGCCGGAAAGTTTGGTGTTACTGCTAATTATGGTTATAACCATCGTAATTCTCCTTGGAATGATACTTATTCGGTACGGGACGAACAAGAAATGCAATATCAGCAAGGTGAACAGACCTTTACCCGGCCGTCTTCCTTGTTAAACGAACATGGACGGAGCAAAAACAAAGGTCCGTTCCAGTACGGTTATCTGGAAGGCAGTTACGAGATCGATACATTGAACTTGTTGAGTGTTGGGATCAATCTCTTTCGTGGAAATTCCAATAATCTTTCCGAACTGGAAGCAGACAAGATAAACCGGACGGATTTGATGCCGGATGGAACGCCTTCGCAGATGTATTCCTATAAACGTTATTCAGATTCAGAGGGTACGTTCGGTTCGACGGATGTCAATGTGGATTATCAGCATTCAACCAGTAAGAAAGACGAATTGCTGACTTTGTCGTACCGCTTCAGCCAGTCGCCTAACGACAGTGAAGGTAATTCCCGGTTGGAGAATTTAGTTGGTGACTATGAAGTGGCTTACCGTTATCCGAATAGAAATACGAATGATGCTTCGACAACCGAACATACCGGACAGGTCGATTATACGACTCCTTTGTTTAAAGACCAGACTTTTGAAGCCGGTGTGAAATATATCAACCGGCAGAGTAAAAGTAATACGATCGAAGAGGTTTTACGGAATAACGAGTGGGTCGACATTTCGCAAAATAATAGCGACTTCCAGCATACCCAGCATATTTACTCTGCTTACTTAGGTTATCTGATTAAGTTGAATAAGTTTGGATTCAAAGCGGGAGTACGTGGTGAAGGCACAAGCCTGAGTGCGAAGTTCAAGAAGGTACCGGATGAGAATTTCAGTACAAACTATTTTGATGTCGTACCGAATGCCACATTGACCTATCAGTTGGATATGTCTTCCCAGTTGCGTTTAGGGTATAATATGCGTATCCAGCGTCCGGGAATCTGGTATCTGAATCCGTATTTGAATAATATAGACCCGCAGCGTATTTCTCAGGGTAATCCGAATCTGGAATCGGAAAAGAGTAATAATGTAAACTTGAACTTTAGCAAGTTTGCACAGAAATTCAGCATTAATGCAAGTATAAGCTATACATTCGTCAATAATGCGATTGAAAGATATACGATAATCGCTAACTTCCCGGAATCGAATCCGCTTTCCCAATATAACGGAGCTTCTTATAGCACCTATGGGAATATGGGTAAACGCCAGCAAGTAGGATTATTTTTATATGGAAGCTGGAATCCTGTACCCTTGTTCCGAATCTATATGAACGGCGGATTCGACTATACGAATATCGACAGTAAGAAGGCTTTAGGATTGACAAAGGAAGGTGTAGCCGGACGAATCTTTGCCGGGACACAGTTTAATTTGCCAAAAGATTTCCGCATTAATTTGAATGGTGGTTATTTCAGCCCGTGGATTCAGTTGCAGAGTAAACAGTCTCCTTTCTATTTTGCCGGTTTGAACGTTAGTAAAGATTTCTTGAAAAAGAAACTGTCGGTTTCACTTGGCGCACAAAATCCGTTCTGGAAAACCATGAAGATGGAATCAACGACGAAGGGTGAAGGTTTCCACGATGTTTCCACAACTTGGCGCCACGCCCGTGAGTTCCGTTTGAGCGTTTCTTACCGTTTCGGTACGATGAAAGGCCAGATTAAGAAAGTTCGTCGCGGTATCAGTAATGACGATACGAAGAGCGGTGAAGGCAATTCAGGTGGTGGAGAACAAGCGATGTAATTTTTAAAGCATTATCTATATCTAAGAACCAGCGGGGCATCCTCGCTGGTTTTTTTATTTAAAATTGCGGTTTCGGACAAATATACCCATCTAATTAGACAAATAGTGCCGGTATCAATACACGTAAACATTTACTTTTGAGCCATAAATTAAGAATTTTATAGACATGAAACACACGATCTTTAGTCTGATACTTCTTTTTATCAGTACTTCTGTATTTGCAGCTCGTAAGGAAATCCTGCTGAATGAGAACTGGATGTTCCGGTTTTCCCATCAGGTACAGTTTAAAAGCGAAGAACGGGTAAACTTGCCGCATACCTGGAACAGCGGGGATGCCCTTTCCGGAAAACAGGATTACTATCGCGGGATGGGTAACTATACGAAAACGCTTTTTGTAAAACCGGAATGGAAAGGCAAACGTCTTTTCCTGCGTTTCGAAGGGGTCAATACGGTTGCCAACGTCTTTATTAATGATGTCCATATCGGTGAACATCGCGGTGGATATGGCGCATTTGTCTTTGAAATCACGGATAAGGTAAAGTATGATGCTGACAACCGGATTCTTGTAAAGGTGAATAACGCGTTGCAGCAGGATATTATGCCGCTGGTCGGTGACTTTAACTTTTATGGGGGTATCTACCGGGATGTAAATTTGATTATTACCGATCCGGTTAATATCTCATTGACAGACTATGCTTCTCCCGGTGTCTATCTGATCCAGAATAAAGTGACAAAGGAACAGGCCGATGTTCGGGCCAAAGTGCTCGTGTCCAACGGTAGCGCGACAGCTCAGCCAGTGCAGGTCGATGTGAAAATCTGGGAAGGCGATAAAATGGTTCAGCAACAGGATATAAAGGTGACTGTGGATGCCAACGACTGGACGACGACGGGTATGGATCTGACCATCCGGAATCCCCGTCTGTGGAATGGCCGTCAGGATCCGTTTATCTATAAGGCTGAAATTTCTCTCTTGTCCGGCGGAAAGGTAATCGACCGGATTGTCCAGCCATTGGGTTTGCGTTTCTATCACGTGGATGCGGAAAAAGGTTTCTTCCTGAATGGCGAACATCTGAAACTGAAGGGCGTATGCCGCCATCAGGATCGCGCGGAAAGAGGAAATGCTCTTTATAAGATGCATCACGATGAAGACGCGGCTATCATGGCTGAGATGGGAACGAATGCCGTCCGTCTGGCTCACTATCCGCAAGCTACTTATTTTTATGACCTGATGGATAAATACGGTATCGTGACCTGGGCGGAGATACCGCAGATCGGACCGGGCGGATACCAGGACCAGGGTTATATCAACCAACCATCTTTCCGCGAAAACGGCAAGGAGCAGCTGAAGGAATTGATCCGCCAGCATTATAACCATCCGTCTATCTGCTTCTGGGGATTATTTAACGAATTGAAAACAATCGGCGATAACCCGACTGAATATATCGAAGAACTGAATGAGCTGGCACATAAGGAAGATCCGACCCGCCTGACTACATCGGCCAGCTTCCTTTCTTATGATGATGCGATCAGTAAAGTGACCGACGTGATTGCCTGGAACCAGTATTTCGGCTGGTATGGCGGTTCACCGTCCGACATGGGAAAATGGTTGGATGCCAACCATAAGGCGCATCCGGAATATAAAATAGCGATCAGCGAATATGGTGCGGGTGCAAGCATCTATCACCAGCAGGACTCTGTAAAGAGGGGCATTGCAGCCGGTTGGTGGCATCCGGAAAACTACCAGACTTATTATCATATCGGAAACTGGAAGGCTTTGGCCGAACGTCCGTTTGTCTGGGGATCTTTCATCTGGAACCTGTTTGATTTTGGTGCGGCCCATCGTACGGAAGGCGATCGTCCCGGAATCAATGATAAGGGATTAGTCACTTTCGACCGTAAAGTGAAAAAGGATGCTTTCTATTTCTATAAAGCGAACTGGAATAAGGAGGACGCGTTTGTCTATATTACCAACCGCCGCCATCGCGACCGCTCTCTGGCTGTAACGGATATTATGATTTTCTCCAATCAGCCGGAAGTCGAGTTGTTTGTAAACGGAAAAAGTATCGGCAAACAAAAACCGGATGATTATGCAACATTCGAATGGAAAGGCGTCAACCTGCAGGAAGGTGAAAACACCATAGAAGCGCGTTCAACACAAAAGAAGAACAGCGTAAGCGATCAAGTAACCTGGACCGTAAAATAATAATAGTTAGAATGTGGGAAGAGGATGCTTTTGGCATCCTCTTTTTTTGTCTTCCTAATAAGGAATCAGGTCATTCAGTATCTTTTCTCTATACCATGGATCGTCCGCTTCTTTCAAAAGGGGAACCATCAGCCGGCTTAATTCTGCTACGGTTTCTTTATTTTCCTGCCAGGGAAGGTTGTGCATTTGATACGGATCTTTTTCGTCATCAAACAATAGGACTTCTTTTAGTTCTTTTGTTTGACGGTCAATCGTGAGAGACATCGTGTACCGGTGTGTCTTGATCCCTCTGGCAACCGGGAAATAAGAAATGACTTTTCCGTCAGCATCTTTATCTCCATCTACATTTTTAATATACAAGGCACCTTCTCGCAATGGAACGGATAGGTCTTCCCCTGTAAAACGTCCTGCGTAGTTCCGCCCTTCCACCTCTGCCGGAATTTGTTTTGCCAGGCCGCAAAGCCCGAGGATAGTCGGCATAATATCGGGAGAGGACAGCAGGAGTTCGCTTTCGATCCGAGGCGTAACTTTCCCCTGAAAACGAACCATGAACGGAACATTCATGCTTTCTGCATAAGGAGAATTTTTCGGATCGTCCGTATTTTGGCTGCACATCGTTTCTCCATGATCGGAAGAGAAGATGACAATCGTATTTTTATCCAATCCCTGCTTTTTGAGTTCTTCCAATATGCGTCCGAAAGCACGGTCCACACCTGTAACCGAAGCGAAATAATAACGGACGGAGGGTGCTTTTTTCATTTCCCGGTTGGCGTTCGGCCGGATCAGCAGACTGTCTAAAGGCTGGTCTTTATACAAGTTATAGTCTTCTTCCATGCAATCTTCCAATGAAGCATACGGACTATGGGGAGGATTGAAGCTGACCATCATAAAGAACGGCTTTTTAGGGTCTCTGACATTTCCTTCATTCCGGAGGTATGCGATCGCTTTGTCCGCCTCGTGCTGGGGCGACCATTCGTTGATCTCATGCTTTACGCCCTCGGTATCCCAATAGTGCGGGTGTTTATGTACATCGTATGTCCCGTACGAATACCAATAGTCGAAGCCGTGTCGCCGTTCTGCCGGTGTATAAGCATCCCATGCCGGGACGCGGTCTTCTACAAATTTTCCGGGACGTTCCGGGTCATTAGGTGTCGGACAGTCAACATGCAGTTTGCCGATATAGGCGCAACTATACCCCGCTTGGCTAAACACATCGCCGATGCAGGTTGCATCTTCGCGCAAGGAACTGATCGGCCGGTTGGAATTGCAGTTTAACGGCACACCGCTATGCTCCGGGTACATACCCGTCAACAAGATTCCCCGATGAGGGCTGCTAAGCGGGCAATTACTCATTGCCGAAGTGAGCACGACCGCTTCTCTGGCGAACCTGTTCAGGTTGGGCGTGTGCACCGGGTCTCCCTCAAAATTCACCGCTTCCCTGAATCCCGTCTCCCGCCAGAACCCCATCGCATGGTTACGCATCTGGTCGGGGAAGATGTAGATGACGTTAGGGGTACTCGATAAATCCTGGGTGGTAACGGGTTTTTCTTTACATCCCTGAAGGGAGAAAAGAAGGATACCCCCTAAAAGATATACCATATCATGGTTGGAATGATTGAGTTGTCTATACATATGTTTATTGATTTATAGGACGTAATGATATTTTGCAATTACCTTTTTGTTGCGGATTGATTATAGAAAAACGGATTCTGTAAAGTACTCCGCTTGTCCATGAAGATAATAGGGAACTGTCGTCAATTTTAATAGTCTCTATTGCTGGAGACAGTTGCTTTTTGTTGTACACGATCTGTATTCTCACATCGTCTCTTTTCAGGAATAATGAACCGTCTTGTTCTTCTATGTCACAGGCCGTCATAAAGTTTAGTACAGTTTCTCCTGTTGTTTGATTTAACGACCAACTATCGGAAATAATAAATTCTTTTTTACGTTTTAGCTGATACGTCCTAATCCAGGATTTAATATTAGCTTCTGCTACATAAGCATTCGCAATGTCGGAAGAAAAACATGCACTATGTTTGGTCTCTTTGAAATGTACGTTGGTCGCCTTGAATTTTTCTCCGTTATGCTGGTCATAGCCGTTTATGGTCGGCAGATTGTGATAGCAGGACTGCATGGTCCAGATTGAATATCGTTCGGAACTGAATGTTTTACGGGTATAACGTCCGACACCGACATCGATTAGGACCGGCAAACCGTTATAATAAAGCATACAACTACCTACATCATTATGATTGTGCGGTACATTGTTATGGCTTCCGTGTGCGGCAAAAAAGAATCCTGCATTTAATTTCTTTTCGTCCCTGGCGACACAAAGCTCGGAATCTTTAAAATAATAAGAAAGGAAGTCGATGTTGCAACCTTTTCCCTCCAAAATTTCTTTTGACATGATAATATCGTCCAGAACCCTTGCGAAAATACTTCCACGGTGAAGTGTGGTTGCCCAGTTGCTGATTCTGGCAAAATCAGCAGCAAAGCCAGTCATGACAGGATCACCAATGCATTTGCCATAGTGGTAAACCGCTCCGGAATTGATGTTGCAGACTGCTCCGGCATCTGAAAAGTTTACGAAATACCGGTTGCAAATATGGACGCGATAGATGTATTTTCCTATATTTTGTATCTTTTCTTGATTAAATATATCAATCTTCCCATCGGTCATGCGATACAACAGGTCCAGGAATTTTACTAAATTAGCTCCGGCATGTCCCCAATAGGTCGGACCTTCTTCGCAAGCCCCGTCCTCATGCTGCACGTCGATGTAACGATCGACCGAACGCATTAGCTGGTATACGTGTTCAACCTTTTGTCGTCTGTCGTCATCCAGTAGCATGACGGCTTGCAATACATTATAGTTGATCCATATGTTCCAGTTATTTACATTTTTTTCTCCATGTAGTCCCATCCACCAGTAATCGGTACGGGAAAAATAAGGATTTATCAATCGTTCTATGACTGTCTTTTTTATTCTTTTGGATATAAGCGGGCTGACTTTATCGAATTCATCTTTAAAAAAGTGATATGTCCAGGCCATTTGTGCACCGATATCGGCTACGACAAGTTCAACAGTCGGTTCGTCCGGGTCCGGTAGGCCTGACTGGTCTTTTTGGAAATAGGCGTGGGCTGAATGTACCCAGGATGTCTCGCACAAGAACCATGCCCCGTCGATGATAGCATCCATAAAACGCCCTTTGCCTTCTACTAACTCGGCTAAGGTGAGAGATATTAATGCCATATGGTTTTCACGGCCGGTCAAGATTTCTCCAGTTCGTTTATAGGCCAGATAATCCGTCGCCAAATCCGGTTTCCAGATATGGGAAAGCGCTTTCTCTCCTTCTGATATGACATTCTGCCTGATTTCCGGTGTGGCTATATGTTCCCATTTTTCCCGGTCCTGATAAGATGGATATGAGATCCAATGTTCATCTGCTGCCAATATTGAAAATAGTTCCTCTTTAGAGACACTGTTCTCTAACATGCTGTCTTGGGCAGAGACAGTACTGAGGTAGAATAATGATAGAATGATATAAAATGCTTTTTTCATATATAGTTCCTTTTTCTGATTGAAACATATAGATTACAAATATAATGAAAAAGGACAGACATAACAGTCTGCCCTTTTATTTGTTTATTGGTAGATAATTACCATCCAGGGTTCTGATTTTCTTTCAGACTTGGGTTCTTTTCTGTTTCACTATTTGGAATCGGCCACAGATAATCACGCACCTGAACGACGCGGTTATAATAGAACTGTCCGGTAAAACCTTTTACTTTTCCGGCCAAAGATTCGAGTAGCCCCCAACGTTTCATGTCGCTGAAACTATGACCTTCACCTGCCAATTCGACTGCACGTTCGTGTCTGATACGCTTGAATACTTCGTCTTTCGTTGTTGCCTTTAAATAGTCCGGTCCACTGTTTAGGCCAGGCATACCGACACGTGCACGAACCTGGTTGATCAGGTTTACAGCCTTGGTCTGCTGATCTGTCTGATTGTAGCATTCTGCTAACATTAACAGAACGTCTGCATAGCGGATCAACGGGAAGTTTATCGGTGTATCGGCACGATTGTTGATGGCTCCGTCCATATCGTATTCGGCAACGAATTTGCGCCACAAATACATTTCGTAGTTTCCGTTGACACGGATGAAACCGTTCTTTTCGTTTGCTTGTCCGGATTTTGCCGTAATTATGTATTCGGTATCCATCGGTGCGTTGGCATACCAGCCTTTATAAGTTGTGTACGGCAGGATGATAGAAGCCATCATACGCGGGTCGCGTTTACTGTACATGTCCAACAATTTGTCTTTGGCGGCCGGGTAAGTATCCACTTTGTTCAAGCCTTTGTTCAGTGTCGCGTAGAATGTAGTTTTCTTCACATCGTCACTTTCATTGAATCCCGGAATCACTTCGTTCCAATCGAACGGACGACCATCGGTCCATTCATAAGAGTCTACGAAATCAGTGGCAACCATTACGTTGTTCCAGCAACTTCCGTAAGAAGCACGGCTTCCCATATAGAAGGTAGTAGGCATACCGAAGTCTGTACCGACACCGCCAATGTTCTGGATCGCGAAAATCATTTCTGAACTTTCATCACCACCCGGTTTGAACAAATCGGCATAATCGGAATATAAAGCATATTCGCCGCTATTGACTACACTTTCAAAACATGTGGCAGCTTCCTGGTATTGTTTGTTATAAAGAAGTACCTTTCCTTTCAATGCCATTGCTGCACCCGATGTAGCACGTCCTTTGTTCGTGTCGTCCCATTTAGCCGGCAGGTGGGCTATGGCGTCATCCATATCCTGGATGATGAACTTACGCACTTCGTCGGCTGAGCTTCTTGGATTCATCATATTGGAGAAATCTTCCGCTACGATTGTCTTTTCGTCATAGATAGGAACACCACCCCAGTAATCGAGCAAGGTGAAATAATAGAGGCCGCGCATGAAACGAGCTTCCGATTTGTAACGGCTCTTTAATTCATCTGACATATCGCATTTGTCCACATTCTGCAAGACGATATTCGCACGTGCGACACCTTCATACAATTGTTTGAACTTATTGCCGACAGCACCTTCTGTCGTAGTGTAAGTTCCGCGCCCGATATTCGGATAGGAAGGAGCGTCATATCCAGCTCCTACACCACCTAAGCAGTCGAAACCGAATTGGCGGCCGAATACGTCGTCATGCGTCATCTGGCTATAAACGCCCATCATTGCCTGATCGGCATGGTCTTGTGTCTGGAAGAAAGTTCCGGCACTCATTTGGTCTTCCGGAAAACGGTCCAGATCGTAGCAACTGCTCATAATTAAAAGTGAAGCAGCGCAAGTGAAAAATAATTTATACTTGTTCATAATGTTTAATTCAATTAAAAGGTTACATTAATACCTAATACAGCCGATTTCATAGCCGGATAACCTAAACCGCTGATTTCCGGATCAAGACCTCTGTATGACGTGAAAGTGAAGAAGTTCTCCAAGCTGCCGTAGAAACGGAGTCTTTCTATTTGCATTTTATCCGTAATGGTCTTCGGCAGGGTATAACCCAACTGGATGTTACGAATCTTCAAATATGCTTTGTTTGACAGGTAGAAGTCGCTTCTCTGCTTGTTGATTTCATTCTGGGACTGAAGCAAACGTGGATATGTGGCGTTTGTACGGCCTTCTGTCCAGCGGCCTTCTGCCACTTCTTTGTTCAACTGGTATCCGAAACGGACAGATGATGTGTTTGCCAAATCGTTCTGCCAATACACTTTGACGCCTGCTTGTCCTTGGAACAAGACGGAGAAGTCGAACCCTTTGTAAGCCGCATTCAGGTTCAAACCGAATTGGAATTTCGGGTTCGGGCCGTCGCTAACAATTTCACGGTCATCCATGTCGATGATACCGTCTCCATTGATGTCTTTGTACAGTAAATCACCTTTTTGAGGTGTACCGAATGCTGCAAACGGATTAACTTTCTTACCCGTTTTTTCGTCTATCGGAGCGTTGTCGATTATTTGTTGTACAATCGCCAAATCAGCGTCTGTCTGGATGATACGATCTGCGCGCAGTAAATATTGGGAGTTGATCGAATGCCCTTCCCAGATCAAGTTGGCTCCGTCAATTGACTGGCCGCCTTTCTCTTTCCCCTTGAATTTGTTTACCATATTCTTTACATATGTAAAGTTACCGTTCACTCCGTAAGAGAAGTCGCCGATCTTATCTTGCCAGCCGAGTGTCATTTCGAGACCTTGGTTTGTAACGGTAGCACTGTTCTGCTTAGGTATGGAAGCCGTACCGTGTACGTCGGGAGCCGGCAAGTTGATCAAGATGTCTTTAGTTTTCTTATTGAAATAATCGATCGTACCGGTGAGTTTATTGTTTACCAATCCGAAATCAACACCAACGTTGGTCATGTAGGTGGATTCCCAAGTCAGGTTAGGGTTGGCCAATTTAGCTTGTGCAAGTCCCAATACCAAGGCATTGTTCAATGTATAGTTGAAAGCGCTTCCGCTACTTGGTTTGTTGGCATAAGTCGCGAGAGCATCATAGTTGCCGACGGAGTTATTACCTAAAGAACCGTAAGAAAGACGCAGTTTTAAATTACTCAACCCTTTTTCTATCCAGTCTTCCATGAATGCTTCTTGATCCATACGCCAAGCGACAGAAGCAGAGGGGAAATAACCGGTACGGTTATTGGAAAGGAAGCGGGATGACTGGTCTGCACGAAGATTCACTTCTAACAAATATTTGCTATCCCAGTCCAGATTGACACGACCGAAGAAAGAGCGCATAGCCCATTCTGTACTTGAACCGGAAGCGGACGCATCGCCAATGGCAGCATTGATTACATTCAGGCTTAAATCGATCATATCATATTTTGTAGCGGAGAAATTCTTGCTGCGATACATTTCCTGGCTGGCACCGACCATGGCGTTCATGCCTAAGCGATTATCAAAGAAACGTTTTTCATAGCGTGCTACAACATCACCGAAGAAGCGTTCAACTTTACCGTCATAGTTCATGATACTTGTTTTCCCGCGTGTAGAAGAAGTGATCACTTCGTCACGGAAGTTCCAAGCGTCAATGAATACTGGCTTTTTGCTCCGCTGTTCGTCTACAAACTCATATGAGTAAGAAGCCGTTACGGAGAATCCTTCGAAAGGTTTCAATGTACCGACGAAACGGGAACGCATATTGGTTTTACGGATATTACCGGCCGTCTGATTCAAGCGACGCAAAGGATTATTGACTGCAGCCTGCGCGTCATCCTCGCTGTTGTTCATGGCTCCGTATCGTCCGTCTGGTGCACGGAATACCATACCGGGAGTCGTTGCTGAAGCATATGTGAATACATCATCGACAGATGTGTCTTTCTTATCATTAGCTGTATATTTGGCAGCCGGATCCATATTCGATACGTAGCCGCTAACCTGAGCTCCTAAGTTTAGCCAAGGTTTCACATCGGCGGAGATGTTGACACGTCCGTTATACTTCTCGTATGAAGTGTTTTCCATGACACCCGGATTTTTCTGATAACCGAATGAAGAATAGAAACGAATTTTATCGCTACCGCCGCTCATTGAGATCACATGGTTGTGTGAAGTTGAATTTTTGAATGTCTCATCCAACCAGTTGGTATTCGGATATCTGAGTGGATCTTTTCCGCCATCGGCACGCCATTCGTCGATAATCTCTTGCGAGAATTGTTTCTTTAATCCCGAGTTTCCGTATCCTTCGTTGATCAACTCCATGTAGGTGGCATAATCTGATACTGGATCCATCGAACTTGGAATTTCCGGGGAGGTAAATGAGACGTAACCGTTATAGTCTAATTTGATAGAACCGGCTTTACCTTGCTTTGTCGTGATCAAAATGACACCGTTGGCAGCTCGAGAACCGTAAATTGCTGAAGAGGCAGCATCTTTCAATACGGTCATCGATTCGATATCCTGAGGATTGACGGTATTAATGCCTGCTTCGACACCATCGATGATAACTAACGGGGCAGAGTCATTCAATGTACCTTGACCGCGAACCTTGATCGACGCATTGTCGTTACCCGGCTGATTGGCCGTACCTTGTACGTTTACACCGGCTGCAAGACCTGCCAATGCATGGGAAACGTTGGTGATTGGGCGGCTTTCTGTTAATTCTGCAACGTTTATGGTTGACACGGATCCCGACAAGTTCACCTTTTTCTGTGTACCGTAACCTACAACTACCACTTCTTCCAAAGCCTGTGAGTCTTCGATCAGCTTGATCTTGAATGAGGACTGATTGTTTACGGGGATTTCCTGATCCTTGTAACCAATATAAGAAACAACAAGAATCGAATTGGAAGATACTTCCAATGTGAAATTACCGTCCATATCGGTAATCGTACCATTAGTTGTCCCTTTTTCTACTACATTGGCACCGGCGATGGGACCCAGTGCATCTTCAATTACACCCTTAATACTGTGTTTTGCTTGTTGCGGAGAAGCAACGATCGGAGTAGGTTCTACAGAACCTAATGTACCGATAGATGGATTTGCAGATGCCATCCCGATAGATGCCAGAAACATTGAAGCTCCTAAGAACATCGCTCTCGATACATAAAAGCGTTTAAAATCTTTTGTCATAATAACACCAGATTGATTAATAAATTGATAATAATTCACGTTTCTCTGAATTGGCACTTTGTGTTTTTCATAAATTGTGTCTTTCACAAAAGTGTTTTTTGTTCATAGTCCTTCAAGAACTACGATCAGAACACTGCAAATGTAGATGTTAATAATGTGCAGGAATGTATAAATTTATCCATTTGATATGCACTAATTATCCAGTGTTGAGTTTTTAGCATAAATATAAACAGTTGTATTACATTGCTTTATGTGTATATTATTTTATACAACATACTATGGCATTTAAAATAAAAAAGCTTCGTTTAGATTTCAAACAAAAAAAGTTTGGAGAGACTGTTGAAGAATTATGATTTACTTTTCTAAATCTTTCTAAGCAAAATAAACTTTCTCTTATTCTCTTTTTTATAAAAGAAGATTTATATTTTTTAATTGATACGCATTCATTCGATCTATATATATTTCAAATGGTAGACTGACTCCGTAGAAACTTTCCATGAATTGACAAATCGCTATTATATTCGTGGTACAACACTCAAAATGATAGGTGAAAAATACAACTCGCGTAAGTAATGATCTTTTCTGCGGTACTAATATGGATTATCGGCAATAGTAGTCTCATTTTGATAGTTAGCAGGTAGACTATAAAAACTATCTATTAGTCCTTTTTGGGAGCTGATGATTTTTTCTGAATAGCCGTAGTTCTTGAAGGACTGTGATCCAGAATGCACTTTTGTGAAAAAACACTTTAAAAAAGACACAAAGTGATAAATAGTGAAAGTGAATTATTAATTTATTAAATCAATCTGGTGTTATTATGACAAAAGATTTTAAACGCTTTTATGTATCGAAGGCGGTGTTTTTAGGAGCATCCATGTTCTTGGCTTCTATTGGAATGGCATCTGCTAATCCGGCACTCGATGCATCAGGTTCTGTAGAACCTGCACCTGTTGTCGCTTCGCCACAACAGGCAAAATACACTATTAAAGGTGTGGTTGAAGATGCACTTGGTCCTATCGCTGGTGCCAATGTAGTAGAAAAAGGAACTACTAACGGTACGATTACCGATATGGATGGTAATTTTACGTTAGAAGTTGCTTCAAATGCTATTTTAGTTGTTTCCTATATCGGATATCAAAATCAAGAGGTGCCGGTTAATGGAAAGAAAGATTTTAAGATCAGCCTGAAAGAGGATTCTCAGGCATTGGAAGAGGTTGTGGTTGTCGGTTATGGAACGCAGAAGAAAGTAAACCTGACCGGTTCTGTCTCTTCTGTTGACTTTGAAGAACAAGCTTTGTCTCGTCCTATTACGAATGTATCCAATGCGTTGGCCGGTATCAGTGCCGGTGTGCAGGTTATGCAGAATTCCGGTCAGCCGGGTAGTGACGGTTCTACAATCCGTATTCGTGGTATCGGAACTTTGAACAACCAGGAACCTTTAGTTTGATCGACGGTGTGGAAGGTTCGATGGACTTGGTTAACCCGCAGGATATTGAGAATATCTCTGTATTGAAAGATGCCGCCGCATCTTCTATTTACGGTTCCCGTGCTGCCAATGGTGTAATCTTGATTACAACAAAAAAGGGAAAAGCCGGAAAGTTGTCAGTGGCTTATACGGGTCGTGTTTCTTATGCGCAACCGACTAATTTGATCGATCAGATTACGGATTATGCCGATTATATGACATGGCTTAATGAATCATTCGAGAATATCGGTCAGCCAAATCACTTCTCACAGAGCACAATTGATCTTTGGCGTGAAAAATCAAAAGATCCGAATGGTTTGAATGAAAATGGTGTACCTAATTATGTCGCTTATCCAAATACGGACTGGCAGGACTATTTGTTCGGACATGGTTTGATTAACGACCATAATGTGTCCGTAAACGGTGGTTCCGATAAAATCCGTGTTTTGATGTCTGCCGGTTATCTGGATAACCCCGGACTTGTTGAAAATACAGGTATTCAAAAATACTCTTTACGTGCAAATATTGAAGCCGATATTACGAAATGGTTGAAAGTCGGAACCCGTACATTTGCTTCCCAGGAAGATAAAGACGCGGGAAACTTTGATAATGCGAACAACTATCTGCGCCAGACGACACCGGGACTTTATCCGGAATGGAACGGTTCATACGGATATCCGGAAGCTCCTGAAGAAAGTGCAACGGCTAACAGTATCGGTGCATTCTTGAACGGACAGGACGGAAAGAAACAGAAGACGAACTTTAATACGACTTTGTATTCTACAATCACTCCGTTAAAGGGCTTGTCATGGGATTTCAGCTTGAACTACAAACGTTACTGGGAAGATAACCAAACTTGGACAAATCCTTTGGAGAAAGTGCGGTTTAGCGATGGTAAGGTTATGTCACCAGCTACGGAACCTTCTGAAATGACTACTTATTTCTATAACCGTTCGGATTATAGTTATACGTTGCAAAATATCATACGTTATAATACGACAATCAACAAAGATCATGATTTAGGCGGTTTGGTCGGTTATGAAGAATATTA
Source organism: Parabacteroides sp. AF48-14 (assembly GCF_003477465.1). Lineage (NCBI taxonomy): Bacteria > Pseudomonadati > Bacteroidota > Bacteroidia > Bacteroidales > Tannerellaceae > Parabacteroides > Parabacteroides sp. AF48-14. The sequence goes on along the minus strand of NZ_QUDI01000022.1, from coordinate 42,272 downwards.
TTATAAACGTGAATCCCGCAGTGCAACGAAAAAAGGATTGATCGATTCAAGTATCCATACACCCGGGTCGGCTACCGAAATGGTTAGCATCGGAGGTGGAGCTTTTGACCGTGCCCGTCGTTCTTTCTTTGCGCGTGTGAACTATGCTTACAAATCTAAGTATTTGTTTGAGGCTAATATTCGCCATGACGGAGATGCCCGTTACCATGCCGATTATCGTTGGGGTAATTTCCCGTCATTCTCAGGTGCTTGGCGTGTTTCGGAAGAAGCGTTTATGGAAAATACCAAAAACTGGTTGGATAACTTGAAACTGCGTGTTTCTTACGGTTCTGTAGGTAATAACGGTGGAGACGATGCTACTCTTATCAGCGAATATGAATATCAGTCGACTTATGGAAGTTCCATGTATCCGTTAGGAGGAAAGCTTACTTCCGGTCTGGCTTCGACTTCAATTGCCAACTCATTACTGTCTTGGGAGACTTCTACCATGACCAACGTCGGTATCGACTTGAATGCTTTGAATAATCGCTTGTCTTTCACGATGGATGCATTTGTGAAGAACACGACCGGTATTTTGTTCAAGCCGTCTATCTATCTGACTGCCGGAGATAAATCGGCACCTCGTAAGAATATTGCAGAAATGCGTACGAAGGGTGTTGAATTTACATTGGGCTGGAAAGACCAGATTGAAGATTTCAGCTATTCGGTTAGTGGTAACTTCTCTTATACGCCGAATAAGATCCGTGCATATAAAGGGGAATTTAAGAGCTATTACGACGAAGATGGAAATTGGGTAAGTAACATCGGTGATGTGGCTTCCAGTACTTCGGCTGTAGACCCGATCGTACAGGGTTATAGTGCAAAAGAATTTTACCTGCGCAATCCGTATAAAGGTTCCGGTAAGGGATATGCTGCCGACGGAGTGAATGGTGGTCCTGTTGACGGTATGATCCGGACTGAATCTGATATGGAGTGGTTGAAATCTATGATCGATGCCGGATATACATTTATGCCGAATAAAACTGTGGGTAAAGATAAAATCTGGTACGGTGATTATGTTTATGCCGATGCCAACGGAGACGGAATTTATGGCGGTTCTGACGATAAAGAATTCCAGGGATTCTCGAAGGACCCGAGATACAACTTCGGTTTGCAGTTCTCGGCCATGTGGAAAGGTTTTGACTTCTCTATGAACTGGGCAGGTGCAGCCGGCTTCAAATTGTATTGGGGATCTGCAACCGGATATAACTCTCCGACGACACGTGTCGGTGTTGCTTTGGGAACGGATATTGCTAATAACCACTATTTCTTTGATCCTGAAAATACTTCTGATGCGCGTACAAACATTAACGCGAAATACGGACGTTTGGTAAACGGAGAAAACGGTTTCCAAAATACAGAGGCTACTTCTTTGTATTTGTTCAATGCAAATTATCTGAAACTTAAAAATTTGACTTTCGGATATACATTGCCGGCTCCTGTTGCCAAGAAGATTTTTACAGACAACCTGCGTGTATATGTCTCTATTGAAAATGTATTCAATATTACAAAATATCCGGGACAAGATCCGGAATTAGGTGCAACACCTGCATATACTTCATTGAGACAATTTGCATTTGGTGCTAATATTTCATTTTAAAGGAGGATAGATAGTTATGAAATTAGTTAAGAATATTTTGTTATTGTGTGCATCTGTTTCGGTTCTGACTGGATGCCGTGGAGATTTGATGGATTTATCTCCTTATGATTCTATTGCTTCCGGTAATATGTGGACAACTGAAAACCTTGCGGATATGGGGGTTGTCGGTATCTATAGCATGTTACAGTACAGCAATGTGGCTGCCGACCTGTATAAGTTTGACTGTTATGGGGTTTCTGCCGATTGCCGTGATAGAGATTATGCGCTGACAATCGGTTCGGTGACAACCGGAGACGGTCAGTTCTCAGGATACTGGAGAACCAATTATGAAGGTGTCAGCCGTACAAACGACGCGATCAAGAACTTGCCGAATGCTCCGTTGAGCGAAGCAAAACTGGCTCGTCTGATGGCGGAGGCTAAGTTTATGCGTGGCTTTTTCTATTATAGATTGAATTCAATGTTTAAAGGTGTTCCTTTATATTTGGAGCCGGCAGAATTGGATGAACTGGTAAAAGGCCGTGATACGGAAGAAGCTGTATGGAACCAGGTTATTACTGACTTGACCGATGCGATCAACACAAGCGAACTGCCTGATAAATATGCTAAAGGAGATGCTTCATATGGTCGTGCCACTAAAGGCGCTGCTTATGCATTGCGCGGGAAAGCTTATATGTGGATGAATGAATGGCAAAGGCCGAAGCTGATTTCCGTAAAGTCGGAGAATTGGGTTATGGTCTGTTCCAGGGCGATTACAAGCAAATGTTCAAAGAAGCGAATGAGCAAAGCGACGAGATGATTTTCTCTATGCAATGTGTTGGAGAGTCCGGCTATGGAAATGATTTCTCTTTCCGTTATGGTACTCGTAGTTCGTTTGGCTCTTGCTGGAATACTTATCTTGTCAATACTGATTTTGTCGAATCGTATGAATGTGCGGATGGCAAACCTTTCAACTGGAATGATTTCATCCCGGGATACAATGAAATGGATCCGGCTAAACGTGCTGTTTATTTCTTGCGTGATGGTTTGACAGAAGATGAAATAGCCAAGATGGCAGATGATGGTGCTGATATGTCTAAGTATTTGCCGACAGGTAATGAAGCCCGTATCCTGAGTGTTTATGCAAGCCGTGATCCGCGTTTGACAGCTACCGTTATTACTCCGTATTCTCAATATTTCGGTGCTAACGGAGCAACAGACTACACTTATACATTGCGTTGGCCGTACAGAGGATACGATACGGCAGATCCATTTGACTTGAAGACAGATACAAATAACCGCTTCTACTATTTGTTCCGTAAATTTGTAGCTGAAGGAGCAAATGAGATTCCTAACCGTACTTATTCTCCGATCGATATTCCAATTATCCGCTATGCAGATGTTGCGCTTTCTTTGGCTGAATGTTTGAACGAACAGGGAAAAACGGATGAAGCTGTGGAATGGGTTAATAAAGTACGTGCACGTGCAGGCGCCGCTCTTTTGAATAGTAACACCTATACACAGGTTACAGGCCAGGATAACATGCGTGAACGTATCCGCAACGAGCGTCGTTGGGAGTTTGCCGGCGAAGGTGTGAACTTCTTCGACGAAATGCGCTGGAAAACATTGCACGAAAGCAAATACTTCAGCGGTGCAGGTCTGAAGCAAATCTGGGGTACAATCCAGTACACTTATACTTGGGGAGGCGATAACTTGTATAAGTGGGCTATTCCTAAATCTGAAATTCAGATGAATGAAAATCTGAAACAAAATGATGGTTGGATAGATTAACCGGATAGGTATTAGAATTTCAACATATGTATTTGTAAGGCTTTGGTTGAGGTCGTGAGACCGGAACCAAAGCCTTTTTTCTTATTGAGGGAACTCCTTAAATTTCTGTATTTGGACAATTTGTGCACATGAAATGGATGAATGTGTTCGTCTCTCATTACTGGTACACATAATTTTGTGATATTGAAAAATAATACCTATGAGAACACAACGATTATTTATGTTTATGTGCCTGTTGCTTTGGGCAGCCACATATCTTCATGCTTACGAAGAACGCAATTTATTACAGAAGGCGGCAGACCTTGAAAAGGTGAAGTCTGCTTTGGTGATGGATCAGAAATGGGTTTCCTATCCTGATTATTCCGACCGGGCCGGTTGGGATCAGTTTTTAGGCGATTATAAAGATGATTATATAAGGAAAGGAGAAGCTTTTCTGAATTATGAATGGAAGGTGGTGAAAGCGACCGATTATCTGGAATTCGGACGAAGCGGCGACCGTGACATTATGCAGAATCCGTTCAATAAGAATAATTCGGCGATTGGCGCATTGTTTATGGCGGAGATGGCAGAAGGAAAAGGACGTTTTATCGATCAGATTATCAACGGCGTTTTTGCTTCTTGCGAAATGACTACGTGGGCATTGTCCGCTCATTTGGGTTTGCAGGAGATCGGCGGTTGTTTTCCTAACTATAAAGAACATGTAATAGACCTTGGTTCAGGAAACTTAGCTTCCCAATTGTCATGGATCTATTATTTCCTCAAACCTTCCTTTGACAAGGTGAATCCTCTGATTTCGGATAGACTGCGGCATGAATTGCAGGTCCGTATATTGGATACATATATGAATGAAGATCATTTTTGGTGGATGGCTTTCCACTTGAAACCGGGTGGCTTGGTGAACAATTGGAATCCCTGGTGCAACTTCAATGTGCTGCAATGTTTTTTTCTGCTTGAAAATGACCGGGACAAACTGGCCAAGGCTGTTTACCGGACAATGACATCCGTAGACCATTTTATCAACTATACGCATCAAGACGGTGCTTGCGAAGAAGGACCGTCCTATTGGGGGCATGCTGCCGGGAAAATGTATGATTACCTGCAGATGCTTTATGATGGGACCGGTGGTAAAATATCTGTATTCGATCAGCCTATTGTAAAGAATATGGGTGAATATATAGCCCGTTCCTATGTCGGCAACGGTTGGGTTGTGAATTTTGCGGATGCTTCGGCTAAAGGTGGCGGTGATGCCGATCTTATTTTCCGTTATGGGAAAGCGACCGGAAGTCCGGTTATGATGAGTTATGCCGCTTATCTCAAGAGTTTGTCCGCTAAAAAGGCTGTTCCGGGTGGAGATCCTTTCCGGCTTTTTCAGACTCTGTTGTATCGTAAAGAGATGGATGGGGTGGATGCCGGTTATAAAGTTCCGGTCTACTCTTGGTATCCGGAGACCGAGTTTTGCTATATGACAAACAAAAAAGGCTTTTTCGTGGCAACGAAAGGCGGATATAATAACGAAAGCCATAACCATAATGATGCAGGAACCTTCTCCCTTTACTTGAATACTACGCCAATTATCATAGACGCCGGTGTGGGAACATATACGCGCCAGACATTCAGTCCCGAACGTTATACGATTTGGACGATGCAGAGTAATTATCATAATCTGCCGATGATCAATGGAGTTCCCCAACAGTTTGGTTCTCAATATAAAGCAGAAGACGTCCGTTTCGATCCGAAACGGATGTCATTCTCTGCTGATCTTGCAGCTGCCTATCCGGAAGACGCCCATGTCTCGAGATGGGTGCGTTCTTATAAGCTCGACCAGAATGCCTTGAAGATCGGAGATTCGTTTACGTTGAAGAAGGCGGAAAAGCCCAATCAGGTTAATTTCCTGACTTGGGGGAAAGTGGATATCTCTGTTCCGGGAGCCGTGACGATCGAAGTGAATAATGAAAAGGTACGTCTGGCATATGACAAGAATACATTTGAGCCGGCTATTGAAACTGTAAAATTGGTAGATCCCCGTCTGTCGAATGTCTGGGGTGAAGAAATCTACCGGGTGTCGTTGAATGCTAAAAAGCAGCCGCTTTCCGGTTCTTATACTTATACGATAACAACAATAAAATAATAGAATCATGATGAAAAATTTGATTGCATTTGCTTTTTCGGCATTCCTGCTATCTTGCGGGGGTGCCCCTAAAACAGAAGAAAAAAGCTTTATCGACGAGAATATCGATTTTGCCCGTGCTCAAATAGGCAAGGAGATAGACGTGATCGAGGCGAGTGGAAAATGTTTGAATCCTGTGACTCTGAAGTCGGACAGTTCCGTTTATTATTGCGGGTATGCCGATTGGCGGAGTGGTTTCTTTCCCGGATCAGTCTGGTATTTGTATGAATTGACCGGTGATGACAGCCTGCTGCCTTTGGCTGCCAAATATACGGATGCGATCGAGGAAGCGAAGAATCTGACTTGGCATCATGATATCGGGTTTATTATAAATTGCAGTTTCGGAAACGGTCTGCGTCTGGCGGGAACTCCTGCTTATAAGGATGTGATGGTACAGGCAGCGAAATCTTTGTCTACCCGTTTTCGTCCGGCTGCCGGAATTATCCAGTCTTGGGACGTGGTACGCGGATGGCAGTCCGAGCGCGGTTGGGAATGTCCGGTTATCATCGATAATATGATGAACCTGGAATTGATGTTCGAGGCAACCCGTCTTTCCGGCGACTCTTCTTTCTACAAAATCGCCGTGTCTCATGCCGACCGTACCTTGCAGGAACATTTCCGTCCGGACGGCAGTTGCTACCATGTAATCGATTATAGCATTAAGGATGGAGCGGTTCGCCATCGCCAGACGGCACAGGGATACGCCGACGAATCTATCTGGAGCCGCGGACAGGCTTGGGCGATTTATGGTTATACGGTATGCTATCGTGAAACCAAAGACCGCAAATACCTGGATCAGGCTTTGAAGACATTCAATATGATGAAGAATCTGAAAAATTTGCCGGAAGACCTGATCCCTTATTGGGATATGGATGCTCCGAACATTCCGAACGAACCCCGCGATGCTTCGACTGCTTCTTGTATCGCTTCCGCCCTTTATGAAATCAGTACGATGGATGTGCCCGATGCTGCCGGCTATAAAGCGTATGCCGACAAGCTTATGGCTTCTCTTTCTTCTCCTGCTTACCGGGCTGCCTTAGGAACAAACGGAAACTTTCTGCTGATGCATTCTGTAGGTAGTATCCCTCACAATTCCGAAATCGACGTTCCGCTGAACTATGCCGATTACTATTACCTGGAAGCCTTGAAACGAAAACGGGACATTGAAAAGGGTAATTTATAAATAATATCCGTAACTTTGCCTATACTTGGATTTACGGGATATTACTTAATAGAAATAGTATGAAAATAGGAAAATTGATTTTTGCATTGGCATTTTTTATGTTGTTTGCCGATGCTTCGATGGCTGCAAAGTGGAAAGCCAAACATGTAGTGCTGATCGGTCTGGATGGCTGGGGCGCTTATAGTGTGAATAAGGCTGATATGCCGAATGTGAAAAAACTGATGGCCGACGGGTCTTATACATTGAAAAAACGTTCTGTATTGCCGTCATCCAGTGCGGTAAACTGGGCTTCCATGTATATGGGCGCAGGACCTGAACTGCACGGTTATACGGAATGGGGTTCGCAGACTCCGGAATTGCCTTCCCGTGTTCTGGACGAAGACGGTATCTTCCCGACTGTGTTCGGCTTGCTTCGCCAGTCAGATCCGAAAGCTGAAATCGGTTGTATCTGTGAATGGGCCGGAATCCGCTATGTGTGCGATACGCTGGCGCTGAACTATGACAAGCACGTCACGGAGAAACCGCAAAGTCCGGCTACTACAAAATATGCAGTCGAATATATCAAGCAATCTCGTCCGAACCTGGTGAATATCGTGTTTGACGAGCCGGATCATACCGGACATTCTGCCGGACACGACACGCCGGAATACTATGCGAAACTGAAGGAATTGGACGGCTATATCGGACAGATCGTCGAAGCTGTCAAAGAAGCAGGCATGCTGGATGAAACCATCTTTATCGTTACTGCCGATCATGGCGGTATCAAAAAAGGACATGGTGGCAAGACGATGGAAGAAATGGAAACAGCCTTTATTATTTCCGGTAAGGGAATTAAGAAAAGCTATGAATTCCAGGAAAGCATGATGCAGTTCGACTGTGCGTCCACTATCGCCTATATCTTCGGCCTGAAGCAACCGCAGGTTTGGATCGGTCGTCCGATGATTCAGGTGTTCAAGTAGGAGATTCTGTCTTCTTCCGGTATTCTGCCGGGGTTATCTCGAACTGGGCTTTGAAACAGCGCGTAAAATAGCGCGGAGAACCGAAGCCTAATTGATCGGAAATATCAGCAATTTGTAAATCCGGGCTGTTGACCAACATGGTGGCAGCCCGTTTTAGTTTGCAGTTGAGGACAAAATCGTTAGGAGTCATGCCTGTCAACGCTTTGAACTTGGCATACAAGGAGCTTCGGCTGAGTCCTAATTCACGTGCCATCATATTCATGTCGAAGTCGATATTATCCAGATTCTTTTCGATAATCGAATTGACCGTATCCAGGAATTTCTGGTCTATCGGGTTGCTTGCTAACGATTGTGCATCGAAGTCTTTCTGCTGGCTGAATTTCTTTTGCAAGATGATGCGGTTGCGCACCAGGTTGTTACAGCGTGCTTGCAGGACTTTTGCATTGAACGGTTTGTTGATATAGTCGTCGGCACCCCGTTGCAGGCCTTCTATGCTTTGCTCGGCCGAGGTGAGGGCTGTGAGCAGGACCACCGGAATGTGACATACGTCGAAATCGTTTTTTATCTTCATGCACATTTCCGTACCCGACATCTCCGGCATCATAACATCACTGACAATGATATCCGGTCTTTCTTCACGCGCCTTTTCCAGTCCTTCTTTCCCGTTGCGGGCCAATATGACACGATAGGTTGGCGAGAACAGGGAATTGAGGATTTGAAGTAATTCTTCGTTGTCTTCCACCAACAGGATGCTGCGGGGCGAGTCGTCTCCCTCTATTATCAGCATATCTTTCTGATCGGTGTCGGTGAACTCTTCCATATGGTCTGTGAACGCGACCGTATCGGGAACGAGGCTGTCTTGCTGGTCTTTCAGTTTTTCCTGTGCCCGCTCCGTGTCGGTGAACTGTGCGGAACCTTTCAGCAGGCGGACAATGAAAATACTGCCGTAGCCGGGAGTACTTTCGACTTGTATCGTCCCGTGATGCAGTTCGATAATATTCTTGGTCAAGGCAAGTCCGATGCCCGTACTGGGCGTTTTGGTAATATTCGATATGCCGTTTTCCGCCTGGTAGAAACGGTCGAATATTTTGTCGATATCCTCTTTGTTGATCCCGACGCCGTTGTCGATAACTTTGATGATAACTTCTTTTTCCTTGCTTTCCAGGATCATTTCGATGGTTGCATTCGGTTTTGTGTATTTGAATGCGTTGGATAGCAGGTTATAGAAAACTTTCTGCATCTGCTTCGGATCGAACCAACAGGGTATGTCGTCTTCCGGAGCTGTAAACTTATAGGTGATGGAACGGCTGGACGCATATTCATAAAAAGAAAGATAGATTTCTTTCAGGAAAGGTACGATGTTCTGTTCGTAAACTTTCAGCTTCATGTGCCCTTGCTCCAGTTTGCGGAAATCCAGCAGTTCGCTGATCAGGTTCCGCATATGATAGGTGTTCTTATAGACTTTCAGCAGTTTGTTGTACACGGAAGGAGATAAAGAGCTGCTTTGCAGCAACAGTTCTATCTGCGAGATGATCAGTGTCAAAGGTGTCCGGAATTCATGCGAGATGTTGGAGAAGAACTGCAATTTCGCTTGATTCAACTCTTCGATCGCCTCTTTTTCTTTTCGTTCCATTTCCAGGGATGTTTGCAACATGAACTGTGATTTTTTGAAGCGGTAGAAACTATACAATATGCTTGCTATCAAAACCAAATAGAGGAAATAGGCAAGTTTGGAAGCATACCAGGGGGAATGGATATGGATATCCATTTTGATAGTGCGGGGATGTTCCTGGTTGGGATCGTACTGTATTTCCCGGACGATCAATGTGTATTTTCCCGGATTTAAGTTCGTATAGGAAATATTGTTGTCCTTGCTCGGAACCCATTTTTTGTCGAACCCCTCCAGCATATATTCGTAAGCGGCCTTTTTCAATGTGTTTACGTAGTTGTTGGATGTAAACGTAAGGATCAGGTTATTCTGGTTATGTGCCAATTCTATTTCCCGGGTATAAGGCAGAGCCGTGTTCAATACTTTATTGTGGTCGTTTGCAATAACCGGTTCGTTGTTGATATACAGATCTGAAAAGAACAGTTGGTAATCTTTGGTCGAATTGAATAGCTGCTGTTCAAAGAATGTTGCCATGCCGTTACTGCTGCCGACAAATATTTCTCCGTTTCTACAAACCAGGATACCACAACCGGTATTTATCCCGGACAGAGGCAAAGCTGTTCCCAACTCGACAACCTTAAACAGGTTCTGGTCCGGATCGAAGAATGTTATTCCTTTGTCTCCGGTTATCACCAGTTGGTCTATCGTTGACAAGGCAAGCTCATAACAATAGTTGCTGGCGATAAAGCTGTTTTCTGTCGTATATCCGATGAATTGGTTCTTATTCTCGTCATAATAGAACAGTCCGGACCCACGTGTTCCGAGGAAGATTCTCCCTTGCTTGTCTTCGATTATTTGTGAAATGGGAAATGCCCCCAATCCGTTTTCTCCTGAACGGAATTGAATCTGATCCGTTTCGTCTTTCAGGTTGATTTTCCAGACGCCTTTGCCGTATGCTAACCATAAATAGCCTTTGGAATCGACCCAAAAGCAGGTGTTTCCGTAATATTTGCCACTATCGAACAGAGGTGAAACCTTTTCTGTGTCCAGGTTCATTTTAAAAATGCCTTTCGGCCCTGTGCATATCAGTTCATCGTTGTATATGCACATATTGTTGATACGGTCACCGGCAATTACGGCGTATGAAGGATCTTCGAAATAGGGATTTTTGAATTTCTTATTTTTGATATCATAAATTGAAAGCCCTCCGGTGTGGGTTCCGATATACAGTTTATTGCGTTCCGGACTGTAGGCGATTGCTTTCAGATTGTTATGGGCAATGGAGTTGCGGTTTTCGTCAGCCATGAAGTAGGTAAACGTCTTTGTTTTCCTGTCGAAAAAGTGCAGGCCGCCGCCTTCGGTGCATATCCAGACATTATCGTCTTTATCTTCTACCATTTTACCGACAAAAGGATAGTTTAAGCAATCGTTTCTGGCATTATTGGCTGTATAGACCGTAAAGAGGTCGGTTTCCGGATTGAAATAATTGACTCCGCCGTAATATGTCCCCAGCCAGATCGTCCCTTGTCTGTCTTTATAAATAGGGAATACCGACGAATGGGTCATGCTGCCGGGTAGGGGATTACGGGCGTAAACTTCGAACTTGCCACTGATCGGGTTGTATTTGTTGAGTCCTGTGAATGTCCCGATCCAGATATTACCGAAATTGTCTTCAGTAAAATCCCGTACCTGGTTGCTCGAGATATTGTTAGGATTCGACGGATCATAACGGTAACGGGTGAAATTTCCATACACGTCTTTTTTATACATCCCGTTCATGCGGATGGAGATCCAGAGGTTGTAGCGGGAGTCTTCATATATACTGTAGATATCTTCTCCCGGTATCACGCTGGTAAGAGGTTCGCCTTCTTTCTTTACATACAGTCCGTCTGTCGTCCCTATCCAGTACTGGCCGTTGGAATCTTCTTTCATACAGGTTAAACGTTGGTTACTGTATTCCAGCTTCATTGCAAAATCCAGTTTCTCTGTCTCCGGATTCCAGGTGAAAAGCGAATCCGTAGCGCCGACCCAAATGACTCCTTTGATGGACGAGATACCGACTACGCCGGATTTCCGCAGGCAGGAGAATTTTTGTGTCCGGATGTCATAGCGGATTAAAGCATTATCGGAATCGAAAAAGACATTCCCGTCTTTGTCTCCGGCAATGAAATGGGTCTGGTTTCCGATCGGGTTCGTATTTTCGCGGTAGTATTCGGACGGCTTATATACAATTGTTTGGACTCCGTTGTATATGCTGATGCCTTCTTCGGTTCCAAACCACATCCTGCCTAACTGGTCTTGGTAGATCGCCATTACGGATAGTTGTGACAGACCTTCCTGCATACCTATGTGTTTGAAATAAATCGGGTATATGCCGGAACAGAATCCCAGGAGCATGATGAGTGATATGATGATTCTTCTCATAGTATATAACATTAGCAGCATTGCATTCAAGGTGCTAAGGTAAATATATTTTTCTAATCGTTAAAGGATGTTGCGCAAAATCTTTTATATCCAAGCGGGCTTTTTCCGTCCAACTTATGCTTCGTCTGTAGCTAACCATTTGTCGAAAAATTTATCCATTTCTTCTTCGCTGTAAATCTCTCCATTCCGCATCTGTTCCAATGCTTTATCTATGTTTTCTTTCAACTCAGGGGAGAAATGGAGTACAGTTTCCCGCTCGTTAAGTAGCTGTTCGATGTCATCGAGCAGGCTTTCATCTGAAATGGCGTTCAGGCGTTCAATCAGGTTTTGCTTTTTAAGTTCGATATATGTCATAATCTTTTGGTTTTTAATTAGGTGTGCAAGGTAGCTAAAAGTATTCGATTGGACAACTAAAAAAGCATTATCTTTGCAGGCATGAAAAAGCAAGCCTTTCTTTTTTATCCGTTCCTGTTCGGCCTCCTGTTGCTGCTGTTTGCAGGCGGGCTGGTTTATGGTGCCGTGTCGATCCCGCTTGAAAGTGTGGTGAAGATATTGTTGGGAGAAGGAACGGAGCGGCTTGCGTGGCAGAATATCGTGTTGCAGAGCCGTTTGCCGCAGGCGGTAACGGCATTGTTGGCGGGTGCTTCGTTGGCGGTCAGCGGCTTGCTGTTGCAGACTTTGTTCCGGAATCCGCTGGCCGGTCCTTCCATATTGGGTATCAGTGACGGGGCTAATTTAGGAGTTGCGGCGATTATGCTCTATTTCGGAGGTTCGTTGAGCATGGTCTCGGATTTGCCGATCAGCGGTTATTTAGCTGTTATCTTGGCGGCATTTGGCGGGGCGGCTTGTATTTTAGGCTTGATTATCTATTTCTCGGCAAAGGTGAAGAATAACGTCATGCTGCTGATTATCGGCATTATGATCGGTTATTTAGCTTCTTCCCTGATTTCGGTGTTGAATTATTATGCGTCGACGGATAAGGTGCATGCCTTTGTCATGTGGGGGTTGGGAAACTTCTCGGGCGTGTCTTTGCAGCAACTTCCTTATTTACGGGTTTTACCTTTGCCGGTTTGCTGTTGGCGATTCTGTTGATAAAACCGCTGAATGCGTTGCTTTTGGGCGAGATGTACGCGGCCAATTTAGGAATCAAGATCAAACGTACGCGCATTCTGATCCTGCTGTGTACCGGATTGCTAACGGCTACGACGACAGCTTTTTGCGGCCCGATCTCTTTTATCGGCTTGGCGGTTCCTCATGTCGCACGTCTGATGTTGGGATCGTCCAATCATAAGATGCTGGTTCCCGTTACACTATTGACCGGTTCTTGCATTGCTTTGCTTTGTAATTTGCTGATGGTGTTGCCGGGAACGAACAATATTCTTCCGTTGAACGCCGTAACCCCGATGTTAGGTGCGCCCGTGATTATTTATGTGATTGTGAACCGGAAGAACATACAATACTTTGACTGACGACAGGATGGAAACATTTGCAATAGAAACAAAAGGACTAAGTATCGGCTACCTGTTGAAAGGTGGTAAGCGGAAGGTCGTGCACGATGATTTGAACCTGCAACTTGTTCCGGGAGAAGTCACTTGCCTGTTAGGGCTGAACGGAGCTGGAAAGTCGACTTTGCTCCGTACACTCTGCGGTTTCCAGCCTCCGCTTGGCGGGGAAATCCGGTTGATGGGCAGGCCGCTATCCGATTATTCGCAAGCGAACTTTTCCCTGACAGTCGGTGTTGTATTGACAGAAAAGACAAATGCGGGGGGAATTACTGTGTATGAACTTGTCTCGTTGGGGCGTCATCCTTATACCGGTTTCTTCGGACAGTTGAAGAAGCAGGATCGTGAAATCATAGAACAGTCACTCGATGCCGCCGGTATCGCTCATAAAGCGCATAACTACGTCTCGGAACTAAGTGACGGAGAGCGGCAGAAAGCTATGATCGCCAAAGCTTTGGCGCAGCAGTGCCCGATTATCCTGCTGGACGAGCCGACTGCCTTTCTGGATGTGACCAGCCGCATCGAAACGATGGTCTTGCTGCATCGCCTGGCTGTCGAACAGGAAAAAGCAATTTTGCTTTCCACACACGACCTGGACTTAGCTATCCAGATGGGCGATTGCCTTTGGTTGCAGGAGAAAGGGCGTCCGATGGCTTGCGGAACACCTGAAGATTTGATTATGAGCGGGGCTTTTGAATCCTTTTTCGGAAAAGAAGGTATCGTGTTCGACCCTGCAACCGGAAAGCTGAATACCGAAGCGCCAACCTTGCCGATAGGTGTGGAGGGTGATTTCTTAGCTTCCTATTGGGTCGGGAATGCTCTGATCCGAAATGGATTTCGTCCTTCTCCGGTGAAAGAAGGACAGCTGAATGTCGATTGCCGGAGTCCGCATGAGCTGATTGTCACATTTCCGGATGGTGCGGCAAAGGTACTTTCGACAGTTGCCGGTTTAGTAGAGGCGGTAAAAAGTCCATGGGCATGAAAAAAGAGTTTCCCGGGCATGGAAATAAATTTTCCCGGGCATGGAAGTTTATTTCCATCGGGAAGAAACAAAGGTTTAATTTAGATTTGAAGATATAAATATGGCAAACGAAATAACATGGCGGCTGGAGAATGAGAAAATCAGCCGATTATTGTTACATTACGCGATACCGGCAGTGATCGGTACAATGGTCAATGCGCTTTATAACATTGTAGACCGTATTTTCATCGGCCAGGGAGTTGGGCCGTTGGCAATGGCGGGGCTTACATTGACATTCCCTATTTTGTTATTCCTTCAGGCATTCGGGATGCTGGTCGGTGCCGGTGCCGCAACACGTGTGTCCATCCATTTGGGGCGGAAAGCGAATGATATGGCGGAGAAAGTGTTGGGGAATGCTTTTACGCTTACTTTTCTTATCACAATCGTAACCGTAGTGCCTTGCATGATCTGGATGGAAGATCTTTTGCTCGCATTCGGTGGGAGCGAGCAGACGATTCCGTATGCGAAAGACTATTTGAATATCGTCGTTCCCGGTACGATCCTGACTTCGCTAAGCTTTGGCTTTAACGCTGTGATGCGCGCTTCCGGCTATCCGAAGAAAGCGATGTTTACCATGTTGATCGGGGCGGTGGCTAACGTCATTCTCGATCCGATCTTTATCTTCTGGCTGGATATGGGAATCAAGGGGGCGGCTGTTGCGACAATTATCTCGATGTTACTTTGTACGCTCTTTGTGATGAACCATTTTGTACAGAAAGATAGTATCGTGCGTTTCCATAGGGGAACGTTCCGTCTGGAACGTCATGTGGTGTGGAATATCCTGACGATCGGTGTCTCACCGTTTGCCATGCAGCTGGCGGGTAGTCTGGTTGTTGTAATCCAGAATTATGCCTTGAAACAGCACGGAGGAGATTTGGCATTGGGGGCGAACGGCATTATTTCCAGTGTCGGGATGCTTTTAGTCATGTTGGTTATCGGGATTGCACAAGGGATGCAGCCGATTGTCGGTTATAATTTCGGGGCAAAGAAATACGACCGGGTGCAGGAGACGCTGCGCTTAGTCATCATCGCGGCTACTATCATTATGGGGATCGGCTGTTTCTGTAGCGTGGCATTTCCGAAACTGATAGCCCGTGCCTTTACGAACGATCCGGCCTTGCTGGATGTGACGGCCAACGGTTTGCGGATCAGTTTGCAGGTGTTCATTGTGGTCGGTTCGCAGATATCGATCAGCCAGTTTTTCCAGAGTATCGGGATTGCCTGGAAAGCTATGTTTTTGAGTCTGAGCCGTCAGGTCCTGTTCCTGATACCGGCCATGTTGCTGTTCTCCCGTTTCTGGGGCTTGGATGGCGTTTGGTATGCGGCTCCCTTTTCCGATTTCATTGCGGCGGTCACGGCTTGGCTGTTTCTTTGGTATCATGTTAAAAACATGAAAAGTAAGGGCTTGGGTTGAACTTTTTGTTATCTTGGTTGTCTACTATATAAAAGTAGATTGATTAGGTTATAACTAAAAGAATAAGAAGTATGAAAAGAGTATTATTATTACTGTCAATCCTGCTCTTTAGCGCGGGAACCATGATGGCCCAGCAGGATAAAGCTGCCGATAAGGCTGCCAAGAAAGCGGAAAAAGAAGCTAAGAAAGCTGCTGAAGCAGCAGAACAGATGGCCTTGTTCGAACAGGGCGTGCAAGCACTGAAAGAAAAAGATTTTGTGTTGGAAGCCGAACGTGTCGAATTTAAACGCGGACGATTTGTTTATGTAACCCCGAGTACGAACTTCGTTTCCATGAAGGGAGACAGGGCTACGATTCAGTTGTCATTCAATACTGCCGCTGCCGGTCCTAACGGTATCGGAGGCATTACGGTGGACGGTAGCGCCTCGAATGTCGAAATGAAGACCGATAAGAAAGGAAATGTCACACTCAACATGATGGTGCAAGGTGTCGCTGTTTCCGCAAATGTGACCATCCGCATGGTGAAAGGAACGAATAAATGTACGGCGACTGTCAGTCCGAACTTCAACAGTAACCGTATCTCGTTTACCGGTTACCTCTATCCTTCGGATCAGTCCAATGTCTTTAAGGGACGTTCGATCTAAGTTTTTTCGAACGCAAAACCAGTCCCTGTCCCATAAATATAGAGTAGGCATCCTTTTGGAAAGCGTTCAGCATCTCTTTCCAAAAGGATGCCTATTCTTTTTGAAGGAATGTGCAGCATTTTGTATCTTTGTTCTCGTAAATTATTCTTTATATATTTAGTTATGCAATTAGCAATAGATCAGAAAGACATCGATAAGTTCCTGATGGTAGGCGATAAAGTGCTTATCAAGCCGAAGAATCCGCAAAGCCAGACGAAGTCGGGCCTGTATTTGCCGCCTACCGTTCAGCAGGAAAAGATACAGAGCGGATATATCATCAAAGTCGGTCCGGGTTTTCCTCTTCCTTCGCAGAGCGAGGAACACGAAGTCTGGGAAAAGAAGAAGGACGGGGAAGTGCATTACCTGCCTTTGCAGGCACACGAAGGCGACCTGGCTGTGTTTTTACAGAATACGGCTTATGAAATCAATTTTAACGAGGAAAAGTTCCTGATTGTTCCGCATTCGGCTATCCTGATGCTGATCCGTGATGAAGGTTTGTTCGAATAAGTCCTTTTTGTTTGGCAAAATACTATGATTTTCGGTTTTTAAATGTATTTTTGCAACCAAATCAACAAAACAATCTATCAATAGTAGCGATTATAATGAATAAAATTGTAAGTAAAGAGCATTTCTCTGCCAACGTGGTGAAACTGGAGGTAGAGGCTCCTCTGATCGCCCGCTCCCGTAAGGCAGGCCACTTTGTTATCGTGAAGGTAGGGGAAAAGGGAGAACGCATTCCCCTCACTATCGCCGGAGCTGATACGACAAAAGGAACGATCACACTCGTGATTCAGGCTGTAGGCGGTTCGTCAAAGAAGATCTGTGAACTGAATGTCGGTGATTATATTACCGATCTGGTAGGTCCGTTGGGACAGGCTACCCATATCGAGAAAGTCGGGACAGTCGTTTGTGCCGGTGGCGGTGTGGGAGTGGCACCTTTGTTGCCCATTGTCGAGGCTTTCCATAAGGCCGGAAACCGCGTGATCGTGGTGTTGGCTGCCCGTACGAAAGACCTGGTTATCCTGGAAGAACAGATGCGTGCTAATTCGGATGAAGTGATTGTGATGACAGACGATGGTTCTTACGGCACGAAAGGATTGGTAACGAATGGGGTCGAGAGTGTCATCAACCGGGAAAAAGTGGATCTGTGTGTGACGATCGGCCCGGCTATTATGATGAAGTTTGTCTCTGCCCTGACGAAGAAATATGAAATACCGACGGTCGCTTCCCTGAATACGATCATGGTAGACGGAACCGGAATGTGCGGCGCCTGCCGTATCACGGTCGGTGGAAAGACCAAGTTCGTGTGTGTGGACGGTCCCGAGTTCGACGCCCACCAGGTGGACTTCGACGAGATGCTGATGCGCCTCGGTGCTTATAAAGATATTGAAAAGAAATAACAAAACCACGGTAAACAAATGACAACAGAAGAACTGATCGCCGCCCGTCGTGCCGAACCCTGGAGGGAAGCACTGCGGAAAAGCAAAAAGAATAAAGAACGCACGGATATTCCCCGTGTGGAGATGAATGAACTGGATGCGGAATACCGCAGCCATACCCGCCTGGAAGAGGTGAACCTCGGTTTGACGGCTGAACAGGCCGTGCAGGAAGCACAGCGTTGCCTGGACTGTCCGAATCCGACTTGTATGCAAGGCTGTCCGGTAAGTATCAATATCCCGACTTTTGTCAAGAACATCGAACGGGGCGAGTTCTTAGATGCGGCCAAAGTGCTGAAAGAAACCAGTGCCCTGCCTGCCGTTTGCGGCCGCGTATGCCCGCAGGAAAAGCAGTGCGAAAGCAAATGTATTCACTTGAAGATGGGAAAACCGGCTGTCGCTATCGGGTATCTGGAACGCTTTGCGGCCGATTACGAGCGTGAAAGCGGTAATATCTCCGTGCCTGAGGTGGCGGAAAAGAATGGTATTAAGATTGCGGTTGTCGGCTCCGGCCCCGCCGGTCTTTCCTTTGCCGGCGATATGGCGAAACGCGGGTATGATGTGACGGTTTTCGAAGCGTTGCATGAGATCGGGGGCGTACTGAAATATGGTATTCCCGAATTCCGCTTGCCGAACAAGATTGTGGATGTCGAGATAGACGGCTTGCGTAAGATGGGTGTGCAGTTCCTGACCAACTGTATTGTCGGCAAGACGATCAGTTACGAAGACTTGCATGCCGATGGTTTCAAAGGCATTTTTGCCGCCAGCGGAGCCGGACTGCCGAACTTTATGGATATTCCGGGCGAGAACCTGGTCGGCGTCATGTCGTCCAACGAATATCTGACACGTGTCAACCTGATGGATGCAGCCAACCCTGAAAGCGATACGCCTGTATTGCAGGGTAAGAAGGTGGCGGTTATCGGTGGCGGCAACACGGCGATGGACTCTGTCCGTACGGCCCGCCGTCTGGGTGCCGAGCGTGCCATGATCGTGTACCGTCGTAGTGAAGAAGAAATGCCTGCCCGCCTGGAAGAGGTAAAACATGCCAAAGAGGAGGGTGTAGAGTTTATGACTTTGCATAACCCGGTTGAATATATCGGCGACGAACGCGGCCGTGTCAAACAGATGCGCCTGCAGAAGATGGAACTGGGCGAACCGGATGCTTCCGGACGCCGTCGTCCTGTGCCTGTAGAGGGAGCGATCGAAACGATCGATGTGGACGAAGTGATTGTCAGTGTCGGCGTTTCCCCGAACCCACTTATCCCGCGTGCCTTCCAAGGGCTGGAAGTAAGTCGCAAGGGTACGATCGTGGTAAACGAAGAAAGCATGCGTTCGACGCTGCCCGATGTATATGCCGGCGGTGATATTGTCCGTGGCGGCGCAACCGTAATCCTGGCAATGGGAGACGGTCGCAAGGCGGCTGCGGCGATGGATGCGGCTTTGAGAGGATAAATGATATTCAATATGGAGAAGGGACATGGACTTTACGTCTGTGTCCCTTTATTTTTTATCCGTTTAACCAAGCTTTCTCCCTTGAAATAGATGATTAATGAACTGACAATGATCAGCATACCGGTGACAGTGCTGAACGTCGGATATTCATCGGCCAGCATGATCCAACTCAGGACAGCTCCCAGTATGGGATTGATAAGGCGGCACATATTGAGGTCCGACACTTTGCTTTTCGTATCTTGCAACGCCATGAACCAGAAACTGAAGGCAAAGACGGAAATAAAGACCAATACGCCGAGACTGATGTAGAATCCTGCCGGTTTGCCGATAAAAGGATGGAAGCCTTCAACAGACACTCCGACAATGTAAATAAGCAATCCGCCGAAGAACATCTGAACCGCATTCAGAAATATCGGATTTACCTTCCCCTTATCTTCAGAAACAGATATGGCCGAATAGCCTTGCAAAATGATATTGAGCAGCAGGAGAACGACGCCGGCAATGCCTTTCGTGTCCAGCGGCTTGCCGTCGCTTCCCATCCCGATAATCAGGAACAGGCCGATTAAACTGACCAGCAGGCTACAGGTCTTATAGATATTCAGTTTGTCATTGCGGGCGATGAGGTGGGCAAGCAGGACATTGATGAGCGGTGTCATCCCCATGATTATGGAAGAGATGGCTCCGCTGACGAAGTCCACGCCTATATAAAAGGCTGTATATCCTAAAAACATATTGATCAGAATCAGGTTGAGGAATAGCCTGCTGTTTTGTTTGATCTCCCGCCACATCCCTTTATGCCAAGTGTAGGCAAATAGTATGATGCCGACAAGCGTAAACCGTATTCCGGCAAAATTCATCGGAGTAAAATCATAACTGAGTCCTTGCTTGATGAATGGCGTTACAATAGCCCACAGAACGGAAGCGATGATTGCATAAAGGAGTCCCTTCTTCATAATGAGTATCGTTTATTTCGATGTTAGTTTTTTGTTATAGTAAAAAGCCCCGCTATTCCTGAGAATAACGAGGCCTTTTGGAAGCGAGCGGAAGACGGGACTCGAACCCGCGACCCTAACCTTGGCAAGGTTATGCTCTACCAACTGAGCTACTTCCGCAAAATGTAATCTGTTGAGACGCACGGCCGTGCGTCTGTACCGTACTCGAAGCGGGACTTGAACCCGCACAGCCGCAATGGCCAAAGGATTTTAAGTCCTTCGTGTCTACCGATTCCACCATTCGAGCATCCCTTTCTCTTAAGAGATGAGCGGAAGACGGGACTCGAACCCGCGACCCTAACCTTGGCAAGGTTATGCTCTACCAACTGAGCTACTTCCGCGTTGTTGCATTGTTTTCGTTTGCGAGTGCAAAGGTAGATGATTTTTTTGTTTCTGCAAATATTTGGACAGGAAAATTAGTAATTTCTTATATAAAGTTTATTACCCATAGGGGTTACAGGATATTGTTGTAAGTAACTTTTACTGGGACCTTCTATTGGATTTCCAATACCGTTTAAGATTTCGTATTTACTTCCACATTTTGGACAGATTGCATATATTTTGTTTTCATCTACTTCAACCTTTATATTGGCTAGGGCTTCGTAGGGGCAAGCTGCATCAAAAGCATAATAAGCATCAGCTGCTCCACCGTTGTTGTTGAGTCCATGATATACTAAGACTCCACCAAAACCTGTCTTTTCTCCAGCTTGATCAATATTCGATTGTGTATATATCTTATATGCCTGCATATCTTTTAATGCACGATCTTGAAAAGTTAAATCCAGTTCAAGATAAACAGGGCAATAAGGAATAGTTGTCTCTATTGTTTTAGTACACGATAGAGCCAATAATACAAGTAAGCAGGATAAAAATCGTTTCATCGTTTATTCGGATAACAGCTGTTGTTCAGCTTCGTTTACTCTATTAAACGCGAAACCGTCCACAATATTTTGCATCAGGGCGGAAATCTGATCATTGCACAGATTACCGATACTTCCTTCATGCGTATGGCTGACTTCCTTAACAGGGGTAAACTTTCCGGCTTCGATGTTCAGGCCGACCTGCTTGTAGGCATCACGGAAAGGCACGCCTTCGAGTACGAGGCGGTTGACCTCTTCCACGCTGAAAAGAAGTGCGTATTTGTCGTCGTCCAGGATATGCTCGTTCACTTTCACCTCCCGCATCATATGCGTAACCATACGGAGGCAGTCCTTCAGTTCGTCGAAGGCGGGAAGGAATACTTCTTTTATGATCTGCAGGTCACGGAAGTAACCCGACGGAAGATTGTTGCTGATCAGCGTGATCTGTTGGGGTAGTCCCTGCAACTTATTGCATTTGGCACGTGTCAACTCGAATACGTCCGGATTCTTTTTATGCGGCATGATGCTGGAACCTGTCGTGAACTGGTCCGGCAACTTGATAAAACCAAAGTTCTGGCTGTTGAACATGCAGGCATCAAAAGCTAATTTGGACAGTGTAGCGGCAATG
Source organism: Parabacteroides sp. AF48-14 (assembly GCF_003477465.1). Taxonomy (NCBI): domain Bacteria; kingdom Pseudomonadati; phylum Bacteroidota; class Bacteroidia; order Bacteroidales; family Tannerellaceae; genus Parabacteroides; species Parabacteroides sp. AF48-14. Next base: position 20,536 of record NZ_QUDI01000022.1, on the reverse strand, counting down.
CCCGCCATAGCGAAAGCTACGGTGCGTTCCATCTTGCCACGTCCCATTTGTGCATACACGACGTTATAGTCAAGCGAGTCGAAGCCAAGCAAGTCTGTTGTCATCTGGCGCTTCAGCGGGAAAGAAGATCCGTATCCGGCGGCAGAGCCGAGCGGGTTACGGTTGCAAACTTTATAGGCTGCCTGCATCAGTTGCAGGTCGTCGGCAAGGCTTTCGGCATAAGCGCCGAACCAAAGTCCGAACGATGACGGCATGGCGATCTGTAAATGCGTATATCCGGGAAGCAGTACCTCTTTATACCGGTTACTCTGCGAGATCAACACCTCGAACAGGCCGGATACGAGTTCCACTATTTCCTGTATCTGCGCACGGGTGAAGAGTTTCAGGTCCAGCAACACCTGGTCGTTACGCGACCGGCCGCTGTGTATCTTTTTCCCCGTATCACCCAAGCGGCGTGTCAGCATCAGTTCCACTTGCGAGTGGACATCTTCCACACCCTCTTCAATGACAAACCGGCCGCTGTCGGCAACGGCATAAATATTCTTCAGTTCGGCAAGCAGGACGGTCAGTTCCTCCCGGGTAAGTAGTCCGATGCTTTCCAACATGGTGATATGAGCCATCGAGCCAAGCACATCGTACTTAGCCAGATAGAGATCCATCTCCCGGTCTTTACCTACCGTAAAGGTATCCACTTCCTGGTCTACCTGAACATTTTTTTCCCAAAGTTTCTGAGCCATTAAAAATACAATTAATAAGGCAGGGATGCCAACAGTGTCGATATCTTATCGACTGCATCCTGCAACGGTTTTGATACCATTGGCTTGATAAACGGATTCAGATCGGCGCGGACAGTCATTTTCATCCGGGTGTCATTCTCTTCCATCTGTTTCAGCTGTATCCAGAGGAACAGGGGGACGGGAGAATTCGTCGTCGTGAACTTGATCGTCTTGTTCGGTTCGCGTTCTACGATCTGGAAGGTTATCTTACCTACGGGTGCGACGTTGAAACTGCAAGAGTCTTTGTCGAACTCGAAATCTTTAATCTTATCTTGAGGTATGCGGTCCTGCACCTTTTCCAGGTTGGAGAGGTCGGACAGCATATTAAAAATACGATCCTCATTAAAGGGGATCGCTTTTACTTCACTAACAAATTCAGTCATTCTGTTTCAATTATACTCCCGGATTCCAGTTAGCCGGGTCTTTGCGCCATTCCTGAAGGATCGCGATTTCGGACTCGTCGATGTAATCCGTACGCAAAGCCTCTTCTAAGACTGCGTCGTAGTTACTCAGCGTTGTCAAAGTTACTTTTGCATCTCTGAAAGCTTCTACAGCAACAGGGAAACCATACGTGAAGATCGCAACCATACCGGCTACATCGCAACCGAAATTACGAACGGCCTGTACTGCTTTCAAACTGCTGCCGCCTGTAGAAACCAAATCTTCAACAATCACAACCTTTGAACCCGGTTTCAGTTCGCCTTCGATCAGGTTTTCCAACCCATGATCTTTAGGAGTGGAGCGGATATATACGAACGGCAGGCCCAACAGGTCGGCTACCAATGCTCCCTGAGCGATAGCTCCGGTTGCAACACCGGCGATAGCATCGGCATTTTCGTATTTTTCGCTGATTGTCCGAGCCAGTTCCAACTTGATGAAACTTCTGATTTCCGGATAGGAAAGCGTTTTTCTGTTGTCATTGTAGATTGGTGATTTCCAACCGGATGCCCATGTGAAAGGATTGGCCGGCTGCAGTTTAACCGCCTTAATCTTTAATAATCTCTCTGCTACTAATCTTTCCAGTGTTTTCATACAACCTAATAAATATAATATGTTTATATCAGTCCGCAAAGGTAGATAAAGGGAATGAGATAACCTTGTAGTTCTTGAAAAAAATAAGCCATACATATTGTATAACAGGTTTCCGGCAAATTCGTGTTTCTCAGGCGATGGTTATCCCCAAAAAACTGATCCGGATACCGGGAACTGCCTGTATTGAAGCGGCACAGGCGAGGAATGTCGAGCCGGTTGTGATCACGTCGTCCACCAATAGGGCATGCCTGTTTTTCAATGCTTCGGAGTCGTTCAGCCGGAAGATATTTTCTACGTTTTTTTGCCGTTCGTAGACTTGCTTGCGTGTCTGGCTTTCCGTCTTTTTGATGCGGGAAACAGAGGTGGTGTCGACCGGTATTCCGGTGACGGATTGAATGCCCCGTGCAATCCATTCCGACTGATTATATCCCCTTTGTTTCAGCCTTTCCGGATGAAGAGGAACGGGGAGCAGGACGTCGACCGTGTCAAACAGCCCGGATTTCTGATAAGCGATTGCAGCCATGCGGCCCAATTGATATCCTAACTCCTTATTTCCGTGATATTTCAGGGAGTGGATCAGCTTTTGCCCGTATCCTCCATGCTCGAAACGGAGCAGGGCGGTGGCGGCGACAAAAGGGACTTTCCCTTCGAACAACTGGCAGGCTGCGTTCGTCTTTAGGTCCGTGAAATGCGTATAAGGCAAATTGTTCGAGCAATGCAGGCAGATATGTTCTTCCCCTTTTATCAAAGGTGTCTGGCAGAGCAGGCACAGTCGCGGGAAGAAAAGGTTCAGGAGATCATTCAAAAGTGTCTTCATCATAGTCATTCCCGTTGAAAAGCTGCTTCAGGCAACGGCTTGTGTCCCGTCCCTCGAATCCGCGTCCGGCGGCGAAACGGAGTAGTTTGATGTAAGTCTCCCGTTCGTCTTTGCCCCGGGTTGTTTTCTTCTTGCTTTTCAAGAGGGAGAACAGGATATCCTGATATTCCTGTTCGTCTATGCCGGCTAATGCTTCCGTGCGGATATCCGCCGGAATACCTTCCTTTGGAGTTCATAGCTGATTTTGATACGTCCCCATTTGTTGAAGCGCAGTTTGTCATTTACGAAATAACGGGCAAAGCGGCTTTCGTCGATGAAACGTTCTTTCAGCAGGCGGGCGATGATGCGGTCGCTTTCTTCCCCGGTCAACCCCGCCGCTTTGATTTTCTTTTCCACATCCTGGATGCAACGTTCGGCGGCAGAACAATAGGCGGCTGCCCGGTGAAGCATTTCAGGTTCGCTGAGTTGCTTCATTTCCGTGCTTTTACGATCCGGTCTTTGCCGGACAAATCCTGGATCAGTTCGATATCTTTATAACCTTCTTCCTCAAGCATTTCGACGACCATCGAGCCGTAGGCGGCATTGATTTCGAAATAGAGCCGTCCGTTCCTTCTCAGTTTTTTCTTTCCGAAATGGGCAATGTGCCAATAGTACAGCAGCGGGTCGTTGTCCGGCACGAAGAGGGCGATATGCGGTTCGTAGTCGAGCACGTTCCTTTCCATATCTATCTTTTCTTCTTCCTTAATATAAGGAGGATTGCTGACGATGACATCCAGTATGAACGGGATGTCCATTTCCGCTTTTTCGGGGTTCAGGATATCTGTCTGGATAAAAGTAATCGTAGCGTTGTTGCGTTTGGCGTTCCTGCGAGCCGTGTCCAATGCTTCGGCCGAGATATCTGTTGCGATAATGCTGGCTTGCTTCAGGTGTTTGCGCAGCGTGACGGCGATACAGCCGCTGCCTGTACCGATATCCAATATTTTTATCTTTTTCCCTTCGTTGTCGATGATGACCTGTTCGACCAGCTCTTCCGTTTCCGGCCGTGGTATCAGGACAGACGGGTTCACTTCGAATTGCAGGCTGTAGAAATCGGCTGTGCCTAATATATATTGTATAGGCTCCATCTCTTTCAGCCGTTCGACGATCTCGTGAATCCGGTTCTTTTCGGCTTCGGGCAGTATCTTATCTTTACAGAATAGAAAATGATGCGGCTGGATATTACTCACCCGCTCCATGATCAGACGGACCAGGCTACTGATCTCGGAAGGCGGATACAAGTCCTTCAAAGATTCTTTTATATATGCGAGGGTTTCAGTCATATAATTCTATTTTTCTGCAAAAATACGGATTTAATCTGGACTAACAAAGATATGTTACTTTTGGCTTGACCCAAAAGTAAACCAAGAAGTCAAGGCCGAACCTGCTTCGCTACTCCGTTCCCTTCGTTCGCTGTCGCGTCGTAAGGGTCGTTCGCGAACGACCCCTACAGCAGACGCTCCGGACGTTCACTGCGGTCTCTGCGCTTTACGCTCACCGGCTTAGGCCGGAAATAGAGCCTGACGGCTCTGTTGAGGATTATGATACCGTCTGTTCCTTTGCGATCCCGCATCGAGTGCGGGAATGGAAATTACAATAACCCTCTTTTCGTCCGTTTTTCTATTTCGTCCAAAATCTTGATCGATTTTGAATTGACTCTTTTCACGGTTTAAGCTCTGCTTTCTGACAATCGGAAAAACGAGGTGCGCAGCCCGTTCCGGAAAGTGTGCAATTTGATTACCGAAAACCGGAAACACCGGCAAAGTGATAAAGCTTAACTCCCGGAGAATCGAATATTTGCGAACGAAGACGGACGGCGTTCCAAATATCTAAAGGAAATTTTGGGGGCTTGTTGCCGTGAGGTGCGCAGAAAATTGCCGTGAAGTAACGCTTCATCGCTCTGAAGGTTGACTTCGTACTATATGAAGTCCGACTTCAGGGCAATAAAGTTCCGGATCAGAGCGATAAAGTCCCTCTTCATGGCGATAAGGTGCCTGATCATAGGAAAAAGCCCCTTTTTGACGGCTGAAAAGTGGGTTGACATTTGTTTGAATTAGGGGACCTTTCGAGCTCAAAAAATGCGTTTTTTACAATAACCCCTCTGCCGCAGGCTCTCTTTTGCCGTTTCGTTTTAACGAACGGTTTTAGAGCTTAGAGGCAAAGCCTCTTCCTCTGTGGGCTTTAGCCCCATTAATAGAGATTGCCTGTAGATATTTGAAAGGGGTTTAAACCCGCAGAGGAATCCGGCAAAGCCGGGTGCTTATCAATCCGTTGATTGAAATCAACGGCAAAAGAGAGCCTGCGGCAGGGGGGCTTATTGTATAAAACGCATTTTTCAAGTCTAAAAGATGTCTAAAATAAAACAAATGTTAATCCACTTTTTTTGCCTCAAAAAGGGACTTTTTCGCCTTTTTTGACCGTTCCCAGCAATTACGACCGTCCTCTTTGCTATTATGACCGTGCTAATGTGTAGTGCACTCGGCACCTCGCGAAGATTAGGACGGTCGTAATGGCGATTTGAACGGTCGTAATTGGAAAGAGGACCGTCTTTAGGGCAAAAAAGCACCTGAATTTCCTTGGGATATTTGGGACGCCGTCCGTTTTGTTTTCAAATATTCGATTCTCCGGGAGTTAAGCTTTATCACATTGTCGGCGTTTCTGGTTTTCGGTAACCAAATTGCACGCTTTTCGAAAAGGACTGCGCACCTCGTTTTTCTTATTGTCAGAAAGGGGAGTTTAAAAGGTGAAAAGAGTCAATCCAAAATCGATCAAGATTTCAGACGAAATAGAAAAATGGCAAAAAAGGGGGTTATTGTAATATTCATCAGATTTGCAGGAGGTTCAAAACTTGCCAGGTTTAAACTGATCCGCATAACCTGCCTCATCCTTATGTTTATCCCCAATGATTAGCGTGTGAGCCGAGAAAAGTCTAAAAAAGCGGACAGCGGACGGGACCTTTTTTACCGGATAACGGCATTATTCAACCGGATAATGCCGTTTTTTACATTTTATACGCGAGGCCGAACAAACGGAAAAAATGCATCCGACTATTTTTCTAAATTTGTTATCCATATTAAATCCTAAAAACATGAAAACAAACCTCTACTTATTCCTCGCCCTGCTGCTCCTCCTCTTCGCCGGATGTGGCAAAGACGAACCGGCCGTAGACCCGGAACCGGATGGCCCGGACACACCTACTACCGAAAACACTTCGACTTATGTCCCTATCGACTGGGAGAAAACCCAGATCACAAAGATGGATATGAAGACAGGAGATGTGACGCTGACGTTCACAGACAAAGCCCCCGAATTCGAAAACGGCCTCTCGCTTATCGTCCTCGAGACTGACACATCAACCTACATCCGCCGGGTTATGAATACAGACGTTAGCAACAAAACTGCAACATTGCAAACCGTTGAAGCCAACATGACAGAGTTGTTTGCAGATACTGAATTTACGCTGTCACTCGCCCCCTCCGCCGAACGTGCACCGACTAAGTCCGGAACAGCTTCTATTGATGCGAACGGTATACTCCATCCTGTTAGGATTATAGAGATAAATGAAAACAATTCATACCGGACTCTCTACGATATCCATCAAGAAATACCTCAAACCAGAGCGGAGGGCGAAACAGGACTTAACATCTCATTCCCGGAAATCGACAATAGCGGAAAAGTCATATCTGCAAGTGAAGACGGAAACCTTGCACTCTATTGGGACACCTACAAGCAAAACTTTTCATTGAATGCGACCGCACATTTCAAATTCGGCAAAGCTGTGAATGAAAAGAAAATCACCGAAGACCTAAAAATAAAGGTAAGCGAATTGGAAGAATTTCGCTTTACAATAGGTGCAAAAGCTCAATGGGATATGATATTGGGAGCTTCGGCCAAAGGCAAATTCAAATATGAAGAAAATGATATCACAATAGCCAAAGGGATGTTCAAACCACGTGTTTTCACCTTCTTTACCCCTACAGGAATACCTGTCATTATAACATTAGGCAGCGATCTGTTAGGAGATTTCTCAGCCGATGGAGATGCCAAGATTGAAATCAAAGGAGGCGTTAACTTTAGTGGCAGTTTGACAACCGGCATTGAATACAAAGAAAAAAAATGGCAACCTATCGGTGAGCGACATTTGAATACCAAATACATCCGCTTGAAATCACGGCCTTCGCCAATCTCAACATGAAAATATCGGCATATCCCAAAATAAAGATCAAATTATATAACTTTCTCGGCCCGGCTTTTTCTCCCCAGCCGTTCCTGAAAGATTCGGTAAAAATGGGTATGTTCAACGAAATGGGTTCCATTAGCAAGGATTATTATGGCTGGACGGAAAAAACATATGCAGGCGTTGACCTGCAAACAAGTATCATGCTTGATTTCATCGGAATAAATGAGGAATTACCGTTTCCTCCCATCACCTTTGAAGGCCTGTTCTACAATGCTCCAGACAAAATCGAACTTAAATCGCCGGAAAACGGGCTGGACGTTCAACTGGACAAACCTATCGAAGTCACATTCAATGTAACACGTAAACTATTAGCAGCAGACCTCCCTATTCAAGGAGTCTCCGTCAAGTTCGAATCACCAAAAGGTAAGGTAAGCCAGAATTTCCTCCTCACGGACTTACAAGGGAACGCTAAAGTTCAATGGACACCGACCGTCCCCAATGATTCTCTGACAGCCAAAATATTCGATGCAAGCGGAGAAGTAATCAGCCAGGCAACGTTTAAACCCAAAGAGGAAGAGGAGGAATTTTCGATTGTGGGGAGATGGTGGAATAAAGGTGGATATATGGCACCAGAACCCTATCCGCAAAAAATGGTTGATGGCGAAAATTATGTAGAATTTTTTTCTGATGGGACTTTTAAAGAGATTAATAATCCATTAAAGAATTTATATGGCTCTACATGGAATAAAGACGGACAAGTGATAGGATATGGGATCGGTGTCTTTTATACTGTCGCAAGAGGGACTTATACATATTCAAACTTAGAATTAAAAACAAATACAACTTATTACTATCACGCTACAAATCAGGATATATATGATCTCTCCGGGAAGTTCATAAGAAATGATAATTTTACAATTACAGATATTCCTGCGATAGATCGATTTGGAGGAAAAATAGAAGTATTCGATCATAACAATATATGGATTCATTATAATGGGAATTCGATTCGTCGTTTTGAACGAATCGAAGAAATTCCTGATTTCAAATCAAAATCTATTTTACCCTCATATAAAAACTCCCAATACCATATAAAGAATCCCAATACAGAAATTGTCACAAAATATGAATTACATCCATAAAGGGAAAACAGATAGATCATCTTAAAATTAAGAAGTAAATAATATGGATTAAAACATTGAACAGTTTTTTCCATATTATATGTCCCTATCCGATTCATATTTGTCAATAATTAAATGAAACTCCAAGTCAATACAAAGTCGGGAGCAACAAGATAGTTTAAAATATAAGCAGCACCCGCTTCAGTCCGCGTCTCCTGCACCCGGAAACTTCCTTCCTCTGCATACGGAAACGCCCGCACATGCAAATGCTTTAGGAAATCGACCTCCTCCCGGCCGATCATCTTGAACAGCGTCTCTTTGGCGCACCAATGGAGTAAGAGGTGTTCCGCCTCGTGCTCGCGGTCAAGGCTTGCTTCTTCTTCCGGATTCATAAAACGGCTGCGGATCTTCAATACGCGGTCGGAACGGTATTCGATGTCGATACCGGCAGCGGGATGTTCCTGTAACAGGATGGCGGCATATCCTTTCGTATGGGAAATGCTGATGTATAGAGAAGAATCCGGCAGATAGGGCGCACCGTTCGGGTGATAGGCGATACGGGCCGGACGGCCGAGAAGCGTCTGAAGAAGCACGCGGCTGGCAAGCCATTCCCGGCGGCGGTGTTCCGTATGGATATCCTCCAGTTGCGACAGGTACTCTTCCCCATTCTCCAAAAGGGAAAAGAGCGTGTCCGAAGACTCTTCAATCTTCCAGACTCCCCGGAGCGGGGCGGTATGTTTCAGGAGAAGCGGCATCTATTTCTTCCAGCTAAATGATTGGATCAACTCTACGATGTCCTGTTTCAGATATTGGGTGACAGGCGCCAGGGAATCTGCATTCGGGATGCAATCGTAATACAGGGCACCCCGGAAAAAACGGGAAACACTGTCGGTCAGCATGAACTGCAAGGGTGAAGCGGATTCGCCGTCCAGCAGGAATAGCGAACCGTAGACATCCGCCTCCGGATTGCTGTAGGCCTGCTCTTTGATCTGGTCCGGACGCTTCGCCTGCCGCACGACGAGGGCACGGCATTCGTCTTCCGCCCCTTTCAAAGTAGCCGGTGTTACGGGCAGATAGCTACAATATAGCTTCACATTCAACTGCGGATAGGAAAGATTGATCCAACCTGCCGGATTGCCGACCGGTGGAAGCTCCACCACAGCCCGCTTGGAAAGCCTGAAAGTATAAGGCAAATCCTCGACAGGGAGTTCTTGATAGGAAGGCGCCGGTAAGTCGATGCGGAAGTAACCGCGCGGCTTCGGCGTATATTCCGTGCAAGAGGCACACGCGGCCAACAGCAAAACCCATAATATGCCGGCAGAAAGACGCATTACTCCTCTTGCTTTTCCTTTTCCTGATCGGAAATACGGTTGAACTTGACTTTCAGGATACGGCGGTTATCGATCTCTAAGATCTGGAAACGACAGTCGTTATAGTCGATGATCTCACGGCGGCGCGGGAAGTCTCCTTTTATCTCCAACAGAAGGCCGGCCAATGTTTCCACCTCTTCGGTCAACTTGCCGAACTCGGCGGGATCGGCTTCGATCACACGGAAGAAGTCGGTCAGCAATATCTTGGCTTCAAAGATGAGACTGCCGTCGGCCAGGCGGATAAACAGCTTTTCGTCTTCGTCATATTCATCGGATATCTCGCCGACAATCTCTTCCAGGATATCTTCCATCGTCACGATACCGGACGTACCGCCGAACTCGTCCACCACGATTGCCATATGTATCTTATTGGTGCGGAACTCTTCTAACAGGTCGTCTATCTTCTTCGTCTCGGGCACGAAATAGGCCGGACGGATCAGGCTTTGCCAGCGGAACGTGTCGGGCTTCTCGACATACGGCAGAAGGTCCTTTATATACAGGATGCCTTTAATATTGTCTTCCGAATCGGCATAGACCGGAATACGGGAATAGCCGGATTGGATAACGAAGTCGATCACGGCGCGGAAACTCGTCTTGATGTCGATATCTTCCATATCTAAACGGGGCGTCATGATCTCGTCGGCCGTCTTATTGTAGAACTTGATGATTTCCGAAAGCATCTCTTTCTCTTCCGGCATTTCGGTGGAAGTCAGTTCCAGCACTTTGGAGAGTTCATCGACGGAAAGGTCATATTTCTTCTTTACCAACGCCTTATTAATGACGCTGGTCGATGTCACCAGCACCTTCGACAGCGGGCGGCAGATGCGCTCCAACACATTCAGCACAGGAGCCGAACTGCGGACAAACCGCAACGAGTTCTTCTGTGCATAAATCTTAGGCATGATCTCGCCGAACAACAGCAACAAGAATGTCAGGACAATCGTTTCCAGAATAAAGCCCAGCATCGGGGCTGCGGAGAAATTGATAATGGCGTTGATGCCGTAGGTACACAGCATAACGACAGCCACATTCACAAAGTTATTGGCTATCAGAATAGCAGCGAGCAGGTACTCGGAACGGTCCAGCAACCGCTGGATCAAAGGATCGGAAGGCGCATTCTCCTCCCGGATGTCATTGATGTCACCCGGGGTTAACGAGAAAAAGGCCACTTCGGAAGCCGACACGAAGCCGGAAACAAACAGCAGGAGGATTGCAAGGCTTAACGCTATTACAGGACCTGCTGTGAGCGCCTGTATAGTAACCTGATCGAATAAGCCCGATAAATAATAGTCTGAGTCCAAGGGGAACCGTATTAGTTAAACAATATCAGAACGGAAGATCGTCCGCACTGTTAGATTCTAAAGGTGTATCCGGTTGTCCGGATGCGGGTTGCTGATAACCGGTTGCGGGCTGAGCCGTCTGAGGCTGGCCGCCGGGTTGGGATGTCATCGTCGTGCCGGTATTATTAGCGCCGTCACGGTTACCGGAACCCATACTGTAAAACTCGACGCGGTCTGCATGGATTTCCGTTACGTAACGTTTCACGCCTGCCTGGTCGTCATAGTTGCGTGTGCGGATCTTTCCTTCCACATAAAGCCCGGAACCTTTCTTCACCCATTTTTCAACAAAGGGGACCAGGTCACGGCGGACAACGACATTGTGCCATTCCGTACGTTCCGGCACGACCGTACCATTAGCCAAGGTATAGCCTCTCTCTGAAGTGGCAAGCGGAAAGTTGGCGACAGCAGCGCCACTATCGAAGTAACGTACTTCCGGATCACGTCCGACGTTACCGATTAATATAACTTTATTCAATGACATAGCTTTATTCTTTTATTAGTTTACAAAGAAACATAAATTCAGTCATTCTGACAAGTTTCGCTCTAATTTCTCTAAATAAATATGTATCAGGCGGGGCACTGCATATTTATCAAGCTCCTCCACCGGTACAGAAAGGAAGCTTTGCAGCGCCTCGCTCTCTCGCTCTATCTCTATCCGGTAGAAAGTGGCATATAGGATCTGATGGGACAGGACATGCTTTACTCCGGACAATCCTACCGAGACGTCCAGTTTTCCCGCTCCTGCGAAGAGCCGGCGGAACGCATCCGTCTCCTGTAATCCTGCAAAATCCATTGCCCGGTCCGTCTCGATAAGCGGAAACTCGTAGAGCCCCTCCCATATATCTTTTCCTTTCCGGCGGGACAGCCAGGTCTTCCCTTTATAATTAATGTATAGGTAATGGAAATAACGGTCCCTCGTTTTTGTCTTATTCTGCTTCACGGGATAAGACTGCATCGTCCCCGCCCCATAAGCCATACACCGTTCTCTCAAAGGGCAAACCCCGCAATCGGGATTTTGGGGGACGCATTGCAAAGCGCCCAATTCCATAATGGCTTGGTTATGCCAACCGGCATATTCAGGGTCCATCACCACACCGGCCAGTTCCGTAAACGCTTTCTTTCCTTTTGGCGTATCAATCGGAGTATCCACGGCAAAAAGACGCGAAAGGACCCGGAAGACATTCCCGTCGACCACCGGATAAGGCTGGTTCCAGACAAAAGAGACGATAGCGGCAGCCGTATATTCCCCTATTCCTTTCAGGGAAATCACATCTTTATAGTGTTGCGGGAAAACGCCGCCGAACCGTTCCATGATATCTTTGGCTGCGGCATGGAGATTACGGGCGCGGCTGTAATAGCCCAAACCTTGCCAATATTTCAGCACTTCATCCTCTTCCGCCGATGCGAGTGAGGCTACATCGGGGAACCGCCCGGTAAAGCGAAGGAAATAATCCATCCCTTGCGCCACCCGTGTTTGCTGAAGGATAATCTCGGATATCCAGATAATATAGGGGTCAGAAGATTCCCGCCAAGGCAGCTCCCTTTTATGCTTTTGGTACCAATTCCGCAATAAACAGCTGATTTCTAATTTGTTTTCTATCTGCGACATACATTTCTTTTTGGTCTTCTCCAGACCTGCAACTAATTGATTACTGCAAACATACATAGTTCTAACGGATTGTAAGGAAACATTTTTCTTAAAAATTGGCTGGCAATTCTTTTTCCACTTAAATAAAAAGCTATATATTTGCATTCCAAAAAATTAATAGGTCCAAATCAATTATTTAATTAATTTATAGACATGACTAAAGCAGATATTGTAAGCGAAATTTCAAAAAGCACGGGTATCGACAAGCAGACAGTGCTGAACAGCGTAGAATCCTTCATGGATATCGTAAAGAGTTCATTGTCTCAGGGTGAAAATGTATACCTGAGAGGCTTCGGAAGTTTCGTGATTAAAAAGAGAGCCCAGAAAACAGCTCGTAATATTTCAAAAAATACTACGATCATCATCCCGGAACATAACATTCCGTCATTCAAGCCGGCTAAGACTTTCCTGAACGAAGTAAAGTAATTTAGTTATTATAGTTTAATTTAAAATTTTAAAACAATGCCTAGCGGAAAGAAAAGAAAAAGACATAAGATGTCTACGCACAAGCGCAAAAAGAGACTAAAGAAGAATAGACACAAAAAGAAATAAGTCTATTTGAGCAACTCTGAAGAACAAACTTAATAAGAGACCTTTTTAAGTTTGTTCTTTGCGTATTTAATAAGGTCTCGTATTTAACACCTCTTTTTATAGTGATTAGTGAATTAGTAGTTGATGTACAACCCAAAGAGGTATCTATAGCCGTACTGGAGGATAAGAACCTTGTGGAGCTCCAAAAGGAAGCCCGCAATGTCTCTTTCGCCGTCGGCGATATATATCTGGGCAAGGTAAAAAAACTGATGCCGGGTTTGAACGCTGCTTTCATTGATGTAGGTTATAAAAAGGATGCATTTCTTCACTATCTGGACTTAGGTCCAAATTTCAACACCCAGCAGAAATTCCTCAAGCAGGCACTGGGAGAACAGAAGGGAGAAAAAAAGCTCCCCGCCATCTCCAAACTGCAGTTGCTTCCCGAAATTGAAAAAGACGGAAGTATCAGCAACGTGCTCAAAGTCGGACAGGAAGTGCTGGTACAGATCGCCAAAGAGCCGATTTCCACAAAAGGTCCCAGACTGACTTCCGAACTTTCGTTTGCAGGAAGATACATCGTGCTGATACCGTTTGCCGACAAAGTATCGGTCTCCACAAAAATCAAATCGAGCGAAGAGCGTGCCCGTCTACGCCAACTCATTCAAAGTATCAAACCGAAGAATTTCAGCGTAATCGTACGTACCTCTTCGGAAGGAAAGCGCGTTGCCGAACTCGATCATGAATTGAAGACATTGCTGAAACGTTGGGAAGAAAATATCCCTAAAATCACCAAAGTAAAAGCTCCTGCGCTCATTTACGAAGAGACGGCACGAGCAGTGGCTTTGTTACGTGATATTTTCAATCCCTCTTTTCAGAACATTTATGTGAACGATGCGGACATCTATCACAACATCCGTGATTATGTCAGCCTGATTGCACCCGGACGGGAAGAGATCGTACAACGGTACACCGGTGAACTCCCTATCTTTGATAATTTTGCAATCACAAAACAAATCAAGTCTCTGTTCGGACGCACCGTCACATACAAAAGTGGAGCCTATCTTATCATCGAACACACGGAAGCCATGCACGTTATCGACGTGAACAGCGGAAACCGTTCGAAAGGCAGTGATGCCCAGGAAAAAACAGCGATTGACGTGAATGCAGCAGCTGCAGACGAAATTGCCCGTCAATTACGCCTGCGCGATATGGGTGGTATTATTGTAGTCGACTTTATCGATATGGCTGAAGCTGCCAACCGGCAGAAACTGTTCGAACACATGACCAAGGCGATGGCTAACGACCGGGCAAAGCATAACATTTTGCCGTTGAGTAAATTCGGTCTGATGCAGATAACCCGCCAACGTGTTCGTCCGGCAATGGATGTCGATACATCCGAAGCTTGTCCGACCTGTTTCGGCACGGGCACCATCAAACCCTCTATCCTGTTTACCGACAGCCTGGAAGGAAAGATCGACTGTTTAGTGAACAAACACAATGTGAAGAAATTCGCCCTGCACGTACATCCTTATGTTGCAGCATTTATTAAAAGCGGAAAATTTCCGCTCAGTTGGAAATGGAAACTGAAATACTCGATGGGTATTAAAGTAATCCCCAATCAAAGTCTGGGCTTTTTGGAGTACAAATTTATCGACTCCGACAAGAATGAACTGGACATGATGGAAGAGAAAGAAATCAAGTAAATAAAAATCCCCGAAGTTTTCAGAACTTCGGGGATTTTTTGTTTAGAACTCCTACGGCTATATCACTACGAGTCACCAATATAACCAGATGTTATTTTGAAGCAATCCGATCAAGACGTTCTCTTAATAAATCATCATACATATATTAGCTTGTCTGTATCCCCACACCGGACTTCAACGAAAGTTCTTCTTGTGTTAGCTTATATTGTTTTCGCAACATTTTGACTGTGGCAGACAAATTATTCATAAATACTTCTTTTTATACCATTCCGGGTACAAATTTAATATATTCATTTGATATTATATCAGATAGGGTATATGGCAAGAAGATTTAAGCTCTTTAAATTCGTTCTTTTTCATAGTTACTGTTTTTTGGTTGTTACTTAATTTACAAATGTAAACAGACCGGATTCTATGCCCATGGAAATCGGATTGCATGGGCATGAAATTCCGAATGGATGGGCATAAAATCAACATCAGCGTATCTTTGATCGGCTGATATAAAACAAGGCTCAGAGAAGTATTTAAAAGTTTCTTTCTAACAGCCAGGGTCTGTATCACTACAAACCCTGGCTTCTTTTTGTGTGTCTAATATGTGTAAATACGTGTAAATGTGTTGGGAAAATTCGCTATTGATGGAAAAACTCCAACAGCTTTATCAAGCTGGCTTCCTCTTTCCATTTGATCTTATTTTGTTTTAGAATGCTTTTAATTTAGTTTTACCGTTATCGCCAAGGGATTTTTCAACTTCTTTCCGGGTAGCTTCAACTATCTTATCTCCAAAGATAAAATAGTATGTCTTTATCAAAGAAAGGTCCTTTCCATCATTCCTCTCTAACTTCATTTGGGCATGACTCAAATTTGATATCCCTCCCAATTGAATAGAAGTCAGTTGATTAACAGCAGATACATCAGTACCCATTCCATAAGCACCGGATGCCCCTTTTGACAATGCAGCCAAATCAGCTTTTACCGACTCCACTAAAGAAATACCTCCATCTGTTTTTTTTACAAGGCGAACCAATTCACCGTTCATATAAATAAATTGATCATTTCCTATTTGAATCCTCTCTATATCGCGAGGATTAGACTGTAAAACCTTATCTCCATCCAGATAATGTAACGTACAATTCTGTAAATGAATATTCAATTTCATCTGTTTGGTCTTCTGGTCTGCAGCGAAATAGACTGTTCCATCAAGAAAATTCTCATACAGATACGGCCATTTAGTTGTAGGACTATATTGTGTAGCAGAAAGCACAAATCCTCCACATGTTCCCCATAAAGTAACACAGAGTAACAAAAATATTCTAACATACGATTTCATAGGCCTACTTTTTAAAGAAAGGCTTGTCTCTGATAAAACAAGCCTTTCTTGATTATCCATCAATAACCATCATTCTGAACCATGTTTTTATTAGCATCCATCTCACGCTTCGGAATCGGTAAAGCCCATCTGTAATCAGGGAATTCGATATCTTTCGCTGTAGCTGCTCCTTGATAGTCTACACGATGCACTGCTGTACCCGTACGCGCCATATCATAAATAATATGTCCTTCAAATGCCAGTTCTTTACGACGTTCCAGCAAAATATTCTCCAATGTAGCCGCAACCGGAGAAGCCCCTCGGTTAGAAGTGATTGTCAACAAATCATTTTCTGCAGTCGCACCAGCGATTTGAGCACCATGAACCAAAGCTTCTGCCCGGTTTAAATACATTTCCGAAAGACGCAATACAACGATATCTGCGAATGAAGGACGCATCGTTGGATCTTTTGCAGAGTATTTAGTTGTCCAAAAATGATCAGGAGCATTTTTATGAGATTGAAATAATGTACCGCGAACATCACCTTCTTCATATAGATCACGCAAATCGGCTGTAGAGACAACGTCAGCATATCCGTCAGGACGAGTCATCCAAGAGATATCTTCCCAATATTCATTATACTCATTCTTTTCACTGCCAAAAACTTCAAAAATAACCTCGCTGCCATCATATGCATCCTTTCCCCAAACACTTGGCAATTCACTTGCAGTATACATATTAAAAAGACCACTATCTATCACCTTTGTTGCATAGTCAGCACACTTTTGCCATTCTCCCATGTATAAATAGACCCTCGACAGCAAGGCTTGGATAGCAGGAACACTTGCTACAGAATATGGATCATTCACGTCATAACGAGTATAATCTTCAGCCATCAGGCTTTCCGCTTTCAATAAATCTTCTACTACTTGATCAAAACATTCTGCTACCGTATTACGGGCCGGAAGGGCATCTTTATCAACAACATATACAAGAGGAACACCTAAACTCTGAGGAGCAAATGTATATGGTTGAGCATAAATGCGTAGCAGATCAAAATATGACAAAGCACGCAAAAATAATGCTTCAGCCTTCAGGTCATTCAAATCTTGAGTAGAAACATCAGTCGTTTCTTTACCATCCACATTATTAATTACATTATTCACTGATGCAATTGTATAATATGCATAATTCCACAAACCGGATGTACTGGATGCATTATATATCCAACTATATTCATTAATATAACGCCCGGAAGTAAAATCCGTGTTAGTTGGATTCTTTGCGTTACCTGCACGCAATTCACAACTCAATACAAAATTTGCGCCATACCAAGTACCATCATTCAAAGCAGAATAAGCGCCGAGAGTAGCCTTACTCAATTTCTCATAAGTGTCCAAAACGACTTCCGTATCCAAATTTGTCACCGGTTCTTTCGTTAGAAAGCCATCACAGGAAGAAAATCCCAAAACCAGTGTCAAGAAACTATATCCTATTATTTTTTTCATATTCTCTTCTATTTTAAGTATTAATTAAAATGTCAAATCCAAACCGAAGACAACGGACTTAGTCATCGGATATACACCATATCCCATACCTTTCACACCGCGTTCAGGATCATAAAAATCTACATCATGGAATGTGTACACGTTCATGCCGCTCGCGTAAATCTTCAAATTGTTAACACCTAAAGGATTCAATAATCTCTTAGGCAACGTATAAGACAAAGTAATATCTTTAATTCTTACATAACTGCCATTCTCTACAAATCGGCTGGAGACACTGGTATTAGAACTGGTGGCATTTCCGGCTACCGGTTTAGGATTACAATTGGTATCACCTGGATTTTTCCAGTAATTTAATTCGGAAGAAGCCTGATTCATGGACATCTGCTGACCATCTGAATGTAAATAGTTATTTTCACCAATCAACACCTTATTCCCAAACTTCCCTTCAAACTGAATACTGAAGGAGATTCCATTCCATGTTACATCGGTATTTAAACCTCCTGTTACTGTCGGCTCCGGACTTCCAGCCTTAATATAGCGAGCTTGATTCACATTTGTTGAAAGAGAACCATCTTTAGTCACCCACTGCGCTTCACCTGTTTCAGGATTTACTCCATGATAGTCACGAACATAAAAAGTAAAGAGTTTTTCTCCTTTGATATATTTCAAAGCACCATAATCTGCATCTGCAATCATCTCATCTCCTGCCAAATCCAATATTTTACTCTTATTATGGGATATATTGAAACCTGCGTTCCATTGAACTGCCTTTGTATCAATAATACTTGCATTAAATTGGAATTCAACACCTGTATTGCGGATTGAACCTACATTCTGCATTTGAGATGTAAAACCAGAAGTGCTTGATAGCGGACGGTCCAGCAACATATCTGTTGTTTTACGAGAATAGAAATCAATGCTACCTGAAAAACGTTGTAGCAAGTTATAATCGATACCGATATTCCATGAACCATTCTTTTCCCATGACAAATAATCATTTTTAGGAGAATTTAAACGATAGCCAGCTACTCCATTATAAATGACCGGAGCATACTTGGCATACTGTACATAATTATCAATATTATTATTACCGTTCACACCATAGCTGGCACGTAGTTTCAATAAATCGACCCAATGTACTCCATCCATAAATGCCTCATTATGCAAATTCCAAGAAGCGCCAATCGAGTAGAAAGCTCCCCAAATATTTTCTTTACCAAAACGAGAACTACCATCTCCACGAACAGATGCCTGTAAATAGTAACGTCCGGCATAGTTATAATCTAAAATGCCAAAGAAAGACATCAAAGTGCTGGCTTCCTCACCATGAGAAGCCTGCGGAGAAGCCGATGTTTGTGGGAAAGGAATACCTCCGTCAACATTTGGAGCTGAAATATAATCGTCATACTGTGACCTGTATAAAGCTTCCTGCCCAACTAAAATACGGTAATTATGATCTTCCAGGAATTTATTTTCATAAGTAACAGTATTTGATGTCGTTAACAAACGATACTGCATATTAGAAGTCTGCGAAGTCGCCGTGCCATAACTTGTTTCAGGTGACCAATAACGAATACCCTGAGTAAAGTTCATTTCTGCAGCATTAGTGGTTTTAATAACCAAGCCTTTTATAGGAGTCCACTGCAAATACATACTACCATTGAAACGGTATTGCTTTTCCCACTGTTGATCATATTCAGCAGTAGCACGTGGATTTGTATTTCCACATTCAGGAATTCCATAAATATTATGTGTACCATCTTCATTATAAGCAGGTGTCCACGGCTGGATAATAAGACCAGCCCACATCGGGTTTGCATAATACAGATCCTGCATTGCCACATCTTCCGAATACATATAACCCGTATTAATACGAACTCCGGTCTTTAAATATTTATTCAATTCATGATCCACATTGACACGAGCCTGAATCTTTTCAAATTTAATACCATAAAATACACCTTCATTTTTATGATAAGAGGCCGAGCTGAAATAGGAAGTTTTCGAGTTGCCACCTGTGGCAGAAATCTCATATTCTTGCATATGGCCTGTACGTTTCATATGATCCATCCAATTAGTCATCGGTCGCTCTAATATACTCATTGGATAATAATATGCTCCTTCTCCTGCATTTGGATCATCCGGATTATAACCTGCATTCAAGACTGCTTGGCGGCGAAATGATAACAATTCTTCTGCATTCATCGTACGATAGTCGTTATCATTAGCCAAAGAGGATACACCATATTTTGCACGAGCCGTAAAGCGACTCTTTCCTTCCTTGCCAGTCTTAGTTGTAACCAAAATTACACCATTAGCTGCGCGTGATCCGTAAACTGAAGCTGCAGCTGCATCCTTTAACACCGTAATACTTTCAATATCATTCGGATTAATCATTGCTAAAGCATTACTCGTATTGGTAAAGTAGCTTTGGTCGCCCTGCATTACCGCGACACCATCCACTACATATAAAGGCTCATTACTGGCATTGATTGAACTAATACCACGAATACGAATTTGACTGCTGGCACCCGGCTGACCGGAATTAGAGGTAATCTGAACACCAGCCATCTTACCTGCTAACATCTTATCAAAAGAAGAAGCTGCCAATTCTGAAAGTTCATCACTCGACACAGAAGTTATAGAACCGGTTTTTGCCTCCCGACGAGTTGTACCATAACCAATTACAACAACTTCGTCCAATATCCTATTATCCCCGGCCAATGTTATTGTCATTTGACCAGATTGTATTTTTACCTGCTGACTCACCATTCCGACAAAAGAAATTAACAGAGTCCTTGCAGAACTCGGTAAATTCGTGATTTCAAACTTACCATCCATGTCTGTAACTGTACCAATAGACGTACCTTCTACCAAAATTGTAGCACCAATAATAGGCTCGCCGTCATCCGCAGACTTAACCACACCTGTTACCCGCGAAATCTGAGCCGTCAAAAGACCTATGCTTACCAGTAAGTAGGTCAAGAATAACACTAGCTTTCTTTTCATAAACACATTTTTGTTTAGTTAGACATTCAAACATTGGCGCAATTTAAGCAAAAATATCATAATTGCAATTTTTATTGAAAAAAATACATACAAAACAACAAAAATATGTTTTAGATCATATTATTCATATTCTTATTGATCTTATTACTTAAAGCAAAT